>NZ_JBHXTL010000021.1:0-89128 GCF_042677365.1 Kitasatospora sp. NPDC127116 | reverse complement strand
CTGGGCGGGCTGTTGGCCCGGCACCTGGCGGCCGTGCACGGTGTGCGGCATCTGACCCTGTTGAGCCGTCGTGGCGCGGACAGTCCGGCGGTGAGCGAACTGCTCGCCGATTTGGGCGAGTTGGGTGCCGAGGCGGACGTGGTCGCGTGCGACGCGGCCGACCGTACGGCCCTGGCGCGGGTGCTGGACGGTCTTTCCCGTCCGTTGGCGGGTGTGGTGCACGCCGCGGGCGTGCTGGACGACGGGGTGTTCGGCGCCCTGACGCCGGAGCGTCTGGCGGCGGTGCTGCGTCCGAAGGTGGACGCGGCGGTGAATCTGGACGAGTTGACGGCGGATCTGGAGCTGCCGTTGTTCGTGCTGTACTCGTCGGTGGCGGCGACGTTCGGTTCGGGTGGGCAGGCCAACTACGCGGCCGCGAACGCCTTCCTGGACGCGCTGGCGGCCCGTCGCACGGCTTCCGGCCGGGCGGGCCAGTCGTTGGCGTGGGGTCTGTGGGAGCAGGCCAGTGAGCTGACCGGTCATCTCTCCTCGGCACGCAGCGGTTCGGGACTGCCGACCGCGCAGGCCCTGGCCCTGTTCGACCGGGCGATCACCCTGCCCGTACCGCACCTCCTGCCGACGGTCCTGGACCTGGCCGCCGCGCAGGCCGTCTCCACCCATGGGGTGCCCCCGCTGCTGCGCGGTCTGGTCCGGCCGTCCGCCCGGCGGGCCGCCGACCGGGGCGCGGGCGCGGAGTCCGGACTGCTGGCCCGGCTGCGGCCGCTGCCGGCCGAGGATCGGCGCGCGCAGCTGCTGGAGCTGGTCCGAAGCAGCGCGGCCACCGTGCTCGGCCACGGTGCCACGGACGCGGTCGGCCCCCGGCACGCGTTCCGGGAGCTCGGCTTCGACTCGCTGACCGCCGTGGAGCTGCGCAACGGGCTGAACGCCGTCACCGGGCTGCGGTTGCCGGTGACCCTGGTCTTCGACTACCCGACACCGGCCGTGCTGGCCGAGCACCTCGACGAGCTGCTCTTCGAGCGGGCCGCCTCCGTGGCGCCGCTGGTCGAGACGGCCGTGGACACCGGCGAGCCCATCGCGATCATCGGCATGAGCTGCCGCTTCCCCGGCGGCGCGGACAACCCCGAGCGGCTCTGGCGACTGCTGGCCGAGGGCTTCGACGGCGTGACCGCTTTCCCGGCCGACCGCGGCTGGGAGATCGAGGTCGCCGACGCCACCTACACGCCGCGCGGCGGCTTCCTGCACGACGCCGCCGACTTCGACGCCGGGCTGTTCGGGATCTCGCCGCGCGAGGCGCTGGCGATGGACCCGCAGCAGCGGCTGCTGCTGGAGGCCTCCTGGGAGGCCTTCGAGGCCGCCGGCCTCGACCCGCTGTCCATGCACCGGTCCTCCACCGGCGTCCTGGTCGGCGCCTCGGCGTTCGGCTACGGCGCCGGGATGGACCTGCCGGAGTCGGAGGGGCACCTGATGACGGGTGCCGCCACCAGCATCCTCTCCGGCCGCGTCTCGTACGTGTTCGGCCTGGAGGGCCCGGCCGTCACCGTGGACACCGCCTGCTCCTCCTCCCTGGTGGCGATGCACTGGGCGATCCAGGCGCTGCAGCGCGGCGAGTGCGCGATGGCACTGACCGGCGGTGTGACCGTGATGTCCACCCCGGGGGTGTTCGCCGAGTTCGACCGGCAGGACGGCCTGGCCTCGGACGGACGCTGCAAGGCGTTCTCCGCCGGGGCCGACGGCACCGTCTGGTCCGAGGGCGTCGGCGTGCTGGTGCTCCAGCGCCTGTCCGACGCCCGTCGGGACGGGCACCGGGTGCTCGCGGTGATCCGCGGCAGCGCGGTCAACCAGGACGGCGCCTCCAACGGGCTCACCGCGCCCAACGGCCCCTCCCAGGAACGGGTGATCCGGCAGGCGCTGGCCTCCGCGCGGCTCGCCCCGTCCGAGGTGGACGTGGTGGAGGCGCACGGCACCGGCACTCCGCTCGGCGACCCGATCGAGGCCCAGGCGCTGCTGGCGACCTACGGCCAGGACCGGCCGGCCGACCGGCCGTTGTGGCTGGGCTCGATCAAGTCCAACATCGGGCACACCCAGTCGGCGGCCGGTGTCGCGGGCGTGATCAAGATGGTGCAGGCGATGCGCCACGGCGTCCTCCCGGCCACGTTGCACGTGGACGAGCCGACCTCGCACGTGGACTGGTCGGCGGGCGCGGTGGAACTGCTGACCGAGGCCCGGCCCTGGCCGGAGGCGGACCGTCCGCGCCGCGCGGGCGTGTCCTCCTTCGGCATCAGCGGCACCAACGCCCACGTCATCCTGGAGCAGGGCGACCCGTCGCCCGCACCGGAAGCGGTGGAGAACGGCGGCCCGGTGCTCTGGCCGGTGTCCGCGAAGACCCCGGAGGGGCTGCGCGGACAGGCGGCGAGGCTCGCCGAGTTCGCGGCGACCGGGCCCGACCCGGCGGCCGCGGGGCACGCGCTGGCCGTCACCCGGGCGGCGCTGGAGCACCGCGCGGTGGCCGTCGGTGACACGGCTGCCGCGATCGGGGCAGGCCTGACCGCGCTGGCCGAGGGCCGGCCCGGCGAGGGCGTGGTCTCGGGTACGGCGGTCGAGGGGCGGACGGCGTTCCTGTTCACGGGGCAGGGTGCGCAGCGGGTCGGCATGGGCCGGGGGCTGTACGAGGCGTTCCCGGTGTTCGCCGAAGCCTTTGACGCGGTCTGTGCGGAGCTGGACGCGAGGCTCGGGCGGTCGGTGCGCGAGGTCGTCCTCGACGGCGTCGAGGATCTGGACCGTACGGTGTGGGCGCAGGCCGGGTTGTTCGCGGTCGAGGTGGCGTCGTTCCGGTTGCTGGAGTCCTGGGGCGTGACACCCGACTTCCTGCTCGGGCACTCGATCGGCGAGATCGCCGCCGCCCAGGTGGCGGGCGTGTTCTCGCTGGCCGACGCGTGCGCCCTGGTGGCGGCACGTGGCCGGCTGATGGACGCGCTGCCCGAGGGCGGGGCGATGCTCGCCGTGCAGGCCACCGAGGCCGAGGTGCGGGCGGAGATCGGTGACCGCCTGGACGTGGCGGCCGTCAACGGCCCGACCTCCCTCGTGGTCTCCGGCCCCGGCGAGGTGGTCGAGGAGTTCGCGGCCCGCTGGAAGGTCGAGGGCCGCAAGACCAGCCGGCTGGCGGTCTCGCACGCCTTCCACTCGGCGCTGATGGAGCCGATGCTGGATGAATTCGCTTCCGTGCTCGGCGGGTTGGCCTTCGCCGAGCCGCGCATCCCGGTCGTCTCCAACCTGACCGGCGGGATCGCCGAACCCGGCCTGCTCACCACCCCCGACTACTGGCTGCGCCAGGTCCGTGAGGCGGTTCGCTTCGCCGACGGCGTCGACACCGTTCGTCGCCAGGGCGTCACCCGCTACGTCGAGTTGGGCCCGGACGCGGTGCTGAGCGGCCTGGCCGGACAGGCGGTAGCCGAGGCCGTGTTCGCGCCGCTGCTGCGCCGTGAGCGGGAGGAGTCGGGCACCGCGCTGACCGCCCTGGCCCGGCTCTGGACGGCCGGCGCGGACGTCGACTGGCCGGCCGTGCTGCCGGCCGGCCGACGGCTCGAACTGCCGACGTACGCCTTCCAGCGCGAGCGCTACTGGCCGCGCCCGGCCGTTCGGTCCGGAGACGCCGGTTCGGTCGGCCAGCTGTCGGCCGGCCACCCGATGCTCGGCGCTGCGGTTCAACTGGCCGGAGACAACGGCCTGTTGCTGACCGGAAGGCTGTCGCTCGCCACCCACCCGTGGCTCGCGGACCACGCTGTCCAGGGCCAGGCGCTGGTGCCGGGGACGGCCTTCGTGGACATGGCGCTGTGCGCGGGCGAGCAGATCGACCGCCCGGTCCTGGAGGAGCTGGTGCTCCAGGCGCCGCTGCCGCTGCCCGAGCAGGGCGGCGTGCACCTCCAGGTGCGGGTGGCGGCCCCGGGCGAGGAGGGCGACTGCCGGGTGGAGATCCACGCCCGGCCGGACGCCGGCGGGACCGCGCCGTGGATCTGCCACGCGGTGGGAACCCTGACCGCGCAGGAGCGGGCGCCGGAGTTCGATCTGGCCGCCTGGCCGCCGGCCGGTGCCACGGCGGTGCCGTTGGAGGGTTTCTACGAGGCTCTGGCCGAGGTCGGGTACGGCTACGGTCCGGTGTTCCGGGGTCTGGGTGCGGCCTGGCGGGTGGGTGGGACCGTCTACGCGGAGGTCGCGCTGCCCGAGGCGGTGGCGGGTGAGGCGGGTGGTTTCGGTCTGCACCCGGCGCTGCTGGACGCGGCGCTGCACGTCAGCGGCCTGGTCGAGGCCGAGGGCGGGGCGACGCGACTGCCCTTCGCCTGGACCGGCGTCCAGTTGCACGCCGTCGGAGCGTCCGCGCTGCGTGTCGCGGTGAGTCCGGCGGCCGACGGTGTGGCGATCCTGGCCGCCGACGAACTCGGTGCTCCCGTCGCGTCCGTGGGCTCCCTGGTACTGCGGGAGGTTTCGGTGGAGGCGCTTCGGCCGGTCGGTGAGGGTGGGCCGGAGGCGTTGTTCGCGGTGGACTGGGTGCCGGTGCCGGTGCCGGTGCCGGTTCCGGTTCCGGTGCCGGTTCCGGTGGGTCCGGAGGGTGCGGGTTCGTCGGAGTGGGTGGCGATCGGTGAGGTCGCCGGTGTGCGGGGGTTCGTCGATGTGGCGGGCCTGGTGGGGGAGTTGGAGGCCGGTGGGCTGGCGGTGCCGCCGGTGGTGGTGCTGCCGGTGCCGGTCGAGGGCGATGTGTATGCGTTGACGGCCCGGGTGCTGGGTGTGGTGCAGGAGTGGTTGGCGGAGGAGCGTTTCGGCTCTTCGCGCCTGGTGGTGCTGACGCGTGGGGCGGTTGCGGTTCCTGCCGCTGGTGGGGCCGATCCGGTGCAGGCGGCGGTGTGGGGTCTGTTGCGTTCGGCGCAGACGGAGAACCCGGACCGGATCGTGCTGGTGGATCTGGATCCGGATGTGGATCCGCTGGTCGGTTCGGTGGAGTTGTGGTCGGCGGTGGTCGTCGGTGGTGAGCCGCAGGCGGCGATCCGGGGTGGCGAGGTGTCGGTGCCGCGTCTGGTGCGGGCCTCTTCCCTGCAACTGGCGGAGACTCCGGTGGAGTTGGATGCCGGTGGCACGGTGCTGATCACGGGTGGTACGGGGACGCTGGGCGGGCTGTTGGCCCGGCACCTGGCGGCCGTGCACGGTGTGCGGCATCTGACCCTGTTGAGCCGTCGTGGCGCGGACAGTCCGGCGGTGAGTGAACTGCTCGCCGATTTAGGCGAGTTGGGTGCCGAGGCGGACGTGGTCGCGTGCGATGCGGCCGACCGTACGGCCCTGGCGCGGGTGCTGGACGGTCTTTCCCGTCCGTTGGCGGGTGTGGTGCATGCGGCGGGTGTGCTGGACGACGGGGTGTTCGGCGCCCTGACGCCGGAGCGTCTGGCGGCGGTGCTGCGTCCGAAGGTGGACGCGGCGGTGAACCTGGACGAGTTGACGGCGGATCTGGAGCTGCCGTTGTTCGTGCTGTACTCGTCGGTGGCGGCGACGTTCGGTTCGGGTGGGCAGGCCAACTACGCGGCCGCGAACGCCTTCCTGGACGCGCTGGCGGCCCGTCGCACGGCCTCCGGCCGGGCCGGCCAGTCGCTGGCGTGGGGCCTGTGGGAGCAGGCCAGTGAGCTGACCGGTCATCTCTCCTCGGCACGCAGCGGTTCGGGACTGCCGACCGCGCAGGCCCTGGCCCTGTTCGACCGGGCGATCACCCTGCCCGTACCGCACCTCCTGCCGGTGACCCTCGACCTCCGGGCGCCCCGGACGGGCGGGATCCCCCCGCTGTTCCGCGCCCTGGTGCGGGCCCCGAGGAGCCGCGCCGCCGAGCGCGGTGCCGGCGGCCGGGCCGCGGTGCTGGAGCAACTGCGGGGCCTGGACGCCGAGCAGCGCCGTGCCCGACTGCTGGACCTGGTGCGGGCCCATGTGGCGACCGTGCTCGGCCACGCCGGGGTGGACGCGGTCGGTGCGAAGCAGGCCTTCAAGGACCTCGGGCTGGACTCGCTGACCGCCGTGGAGCTGCGCAACGGACTGAACGCCGCGACCGGGCTGCGGCTGCCCGCGACCCTGGTCTTCGACTACCCGACCCCGGACGCGCTGGCCGACCACCTCGCCGAGGCGCTGTCCGAGCGGGTGGCGCAGGCCCCCGCCCCGACCGCGCCCGTCCTCGCCGCGAACGCCGACGAGCCGATCGCGATCGTCGGCATGAGCTGCCGCTACCCCGGGGGCGCCAACGACCCCGAGCAGCTGTGGCGACTGTTGGCCGAGGGCTTCGACGGGGTGACCCCGTTCCCGGCCGACCGCGGCTGGCGGGTCGGGGACGCGTCCTACGCCCCGCGCGGCGGCTTCCTGGACGACGTCGCGGGCTTCGACGCCGAGCTGTTCGGGATCTCGCCGCGCGAGGCCCTGGTGATGGACCCGCAGCAGCGCATCCTGCTGGAGGCCTCCTGGGAGGCCTTCGAGGCCGCCGGCCTGGTCGCCCCGGAGCTGCGCGGCTCCCCGACCGGTGTGTTCGTCGGGGCGTACGCCTCGACCTACGGTGTGGGCGCCCAGCTCCCGCCCGGCGCGGAGGGCTACCTGCTGACCGGGACCTCGATGAGCGTGGTCTCCGGCCGGGTGGCGTACACCTTCGGCCTGGAGGGCCCGGCCGTCACGGTGGACACCGCGTGCTCCTCCTCCCTGGTGGCGATGCACCTGGCGGCGCAGGCGCTGCGGCGCGGCGAGTGCGAGCTGGCGCTGGCCGGCGGCGTGGCCGTCCTGGCCGGTCCGAACATCTTCGCCGAGTTCGACCGGCAGGGCGGACTGGCCTCCGACGGCCGGTGCAAGCCCTTCGCCTCGGCGGCGGACGGCACCACGTGGTCCGAGGGCGTCGGGGTGCTGGTGCTGGAGCGGCTCTCCGACGCGCTGCGCAACGGCCGTGAGATCCACGCGGTGATCCGCGGCAGCGCGGTCAACCAGGACGGCGCCTCCAACGGGCTCACCGCCCCCAACGGGCCGTCCCAGCAGCGGGTGATCCGGCAGGCGCTGGCCGACTCCCGGCTGCTCGCCGCCGAGGTGGACGCGGTCGAGGCGCACGGCACCGGCACCAGCCTGGGCGACCCGATCGAGGCCCAGGCGCTGCTGGCCACCTACGGCCAGGACCGGCCGGCCGACCGGCCGCTGTGGCTGGGCTCGATCAAGTCCAACATCGGCCACACCCAGGCCGCGGCCGGTGTGGCGGGCGTCATCAAGATGGTGCAGGCGATGCGCCGCGGTGTCCTGCCCGCCACCCTGCACGTGGACGAGCCGACCCATCACGTGGACTGGTCGGCCGGGGCGGTCGAGCTGCTGACCGAGGCGCGCCCCTGGCCCGAGGCCGACCGGCCGCGCCGGGCGGGCGTGTCCTCCTTCGGCATCAGCGGCACCAACGCGCACATCATCCTGGAGTCCGCCCCGAGCCCGGCCGGGCCGACCACCACGGGCCACGGCCCGATGGAGCCGATCGGCGCGGGCCGCGGCCCGGCGGGGCCGACGACCACGGGCGAGGGCCCGGTGGTGTGGCCGCTCTCCGGTGGGACCCAGGCCGCCCTGCGTGAGCAGGCGCGCTCCCTGCGCGCCCACCTCGCGGCGGCGCCCGCACCCCAACCGGCCGACGTGGCATGGTCGTTGGCCACCACCCGGGCCGAACTGGAGCACCGGGCCGTCGCCGTCGGACGGGACGGCGCGGACCTGCTGCGCCAGCTCGACCGGCTCGCGGCCGAGGAGGCGGCACCGGCGGCCGCGGGCGGCCCCGGGCGACTCGCCTTCCTCTTCACCGGGCAGGGCACGCAGCGGGCCGGGATGGGCCGGGGGCTGTACGAGGCCTCCCCGGTGTTCGCGGAGGCGTTCGACGCGGTCTGCGCGGAGCTGGACCGGTGGCTCGACCGGCCGGTCAAGGACGTGGTCTTCGAGGGCGTAGACCTGGACCGGACGATGTGGGCGCAGGCCGGCCTGTTCGCCGTCGAGGTCGCCCTGTACCACTGGGCGGAGTCCTGCGGCCTGGTCCCGGACTTCCTGCTGGGCCACTCGATCGGCGAGGTGGCCGCCGCCCATGCGGCGGGCGTGTTCTCGCTGGCCGACGCGTGCGCCCTGGTGGCCGCGCGCGGCCGGCTGATGCAGGCGCTGCCCGAGGGCGGCGCGATGCTCGCCGTGCAGGCCGCCGAGGCCGAGGTGCGTTCGGAGATCGGTGACCGGCTGGACGTCGCCGCCGTCAACGGCCCCACCTCGGTGGTGGTTTCGGGTCCGACGGAGGTGGTCGAGGAGTTCGCCGGGCGCTGGGCGGCCGAGGGCCGCCGGACGAGCCGGCTGACCGTCTCGCACGCCTTCCACTCGGCCCTGATGGAGCCGATGCTGGCCGAATTCACCGAGGTGCTGGCCGGGTTGACCTTCAACGAGCCGCGGATCCCGATCGTCTCCAACCTGACCGGCGCGGTGGTCGACCCCGAGGAGATCCGGACGCCCGGGTACTGGGCCCGCCATGTGCGCGGCACCGTCCGGTTCGCCGACGGCATCGCGCACCTCTTCGGCCGGGGCGTCACCCGCCACCTGGAGCTCGGCCCGGACGGCGTGCTCTGCGGCATGGCCCAGCAGTCCGTCACCGAGGGCGTGTTCGTCCCGGCGCTGCGCCGCGGCGAATCCGACGAGGCCGGGACGGCGCTGCGCGCGCTCGGCCGGCTCTGGGCGGCCGGCGTCGAGGTCGACTGGCCGGCCGTGCTGCCGGCCGGACGCCGGGTGCCGCTGCCGACCTACGCCTTCCAGCGGACCAGGTTCTGGCTGGAGCCCGCCACCGGCGTGGGCGACGTGGGCGGCGTCGGCCAGAGCGCGGCGGACCACCCGCTGCTCGGCGCGACGGTCGCGCTGGCCGGCGGGGACGAGGTGCTGCTGACCGGAAGGCTGTCGCTCGCCACCCAGCCCTGGCTGGCGGACCACGCCGTCCTCGGCCGGGTGCTGGTGCCCGGGACAGCGTTCGTGGAGATGGCGCTGCGGGCCGGGGAGCAGGTCGGCTCGACGGTCCTGCGCGAGCTGCTCGTGCAGTCCGCGCTGCCCCTGCCGGCCACCGGCGGGGTGCAGGTCCAGGTGCGGGTGGCCGCCCCGGAGGAGAACGGCGACCGCCGGGTGGAGATCCACGCCCGGCCGGACGAGGGCGAGGCGCCGTGGGTGCGCCACGCGACCGGCGTCCTGGGCGCCGAGGGCGCGGCGCGGGAACACGGCCTCGCGGCGCAGCAGTACGACCTCGCGGCCTGGCCGCCGCCGGGCGCCGAACCACTGGCGCTGGACGGCTTCTACCCGGCCCTCGCCGAGGGCGGGTACGGCTACGGGCCGGCCTTCCAGGGGGTCCGGGCGGCCTGGCGCGAGGGCGCGACGGTCTACGCCGAGGTGGCGCTGCCCGAGGAGGCGGCCGCGGCCGCGCCCGGGTTCGGGCTGCACCCGGCACTGCTGGACGCGGCGCTGCACGTGATCGGCTTCGTCGAGGCCGGCGGCCCGGTGCCCCGTGTGCCGTTCGCCTGGACCGGCGTCCGGCTGCACGCCACCGGCGCCACGGTGCTGCGCGTCGCGGTCACCCCGACCGAGGACGGCGTGCTGATCCGGACCGCCGACGGGATCGGCGCGCCGGTGGCCTCCGTCGACTCGCTGGTGCTCCGCGAGACCGCCGTCGAACAGCTGCCGGAGACCGGTCGACAGCCCGGTCGGGACTGGCTGTTCGCGGTCGACTGGACGCCCGTGCCGGCCCTGCCGCCGGTGGACGCCTCCGCGTGGTGGGTGCTCGCCGGGGACGGGACGCCGGCCGTGGCCGGGGTGCCGGGTGAGCGGATCGACTCGCTGGCGGGACTGCCCGCCGGGGCGCAGGCGCCCCCGGTGGTGGTGCTGCCCCTCGTGGCCCGTCCCGCCGCCGACACCGACACCGTCGCCGACACCGTCGGCGACGCGGGTGCCGCGCTCCGGGCGGCCTCCGGGACGCTGGCGACCGTCCAGCAGTGGCTCGCCGACGAGCGGTTCGACTCCTCCCGGCTGGTGGTGCTGACCTCCGGCGCCGTCGACCCGGCCGACCGGGTGCGCGACCTGCCCGGCGCGGCGGTCTGGGGCCTGCTGCGCTCGGCCCAGTCCGAGCACCCGGACCGGTTCGTCCTGGTCGACGCGGAACCCGGGGACGACGCCTGGCACCCGTACGCGACCGGTGCCGAACCGCAGCTGGCGGTCCGGGACGGGCGAGTGCTGGTGCCCCGTCTGGCCCGGGTGGCGGCCGGTGCCGCGGCGCTGGCCGACACCGCGGCGCGCCCCGGCACGGGAGCGCCGGCCGCGCCCGGGGGCACCGTCCTGGTCACCGGCGGCACCGGCGTGCTCGGCGGACTGGTGGCCCGCCACCTGGCCGCGGCGTACGGCGTGCGGCACCTGCTGCTGCTCAGCCGGCGCGGTGCGGACAGCCCCGGAGCCGCCGAACTGACGGCGGAACTGGCCGCACTCGGCGCTCGCGCCGAGGTGGTGGCCTGCGACGCCGCCGACCGCGACGCGCTGGCCCGGGTGCTCGCCGCGATCCCGGCGGAGCGCCCGCTGCGCGGGGTGGTGCACACCGCCGGCGTGCTGGACGACGGCGTGGTCGAGTCGCTGACGCCCGACCGGGTCGCCACCGTGTTCCGCCCCAAGGCCGACGCGGCCGTGCACCTGCACGAGCTGACCGCGGGGACGGACCTGGAGCTGTTCGTGCTGTTCTCCTCGGCGGCCGGCACCTTCGGCTCGCCCGGCCAGGCGAACTACGCGGCGGCCAACTCCTTCCTGGACGCCCTCGCGGCGCGGCGCCGGGCGCTCGGGCTGCCGGGCCTCTCGCTCGCCTGGGGCGTCTGGGCGGAGGCCAGCGCGATGACCGGGCACCTCGGCGACCGGGCCGCCCGGCTCGGCGACGGGCTGACCGCGGAACAGGGCCTCGCGCTCCTGGACGCGGCGCTGGCCACCGACCGCGCCCACCTGGTGCCGGTCCGGCTCGACCTGCCGGCCCGGCCGGGCACCGCCGACAGCGCCGTCCCGGCCCTGCTGCGCGGACTGCTGCCCGGCGGCCCGCGCCGGGCGAGCGCGGCCGCCGACGGCCCCTCGCTGCCGCGGCAGCTGGCCGGCCGCACCCCCGCCGAGCAGGCCCGGATGGTCCTGGACGCCGTCCGGGCGGACGTCGCGCAGGTCCTCGGGCACGCCACGGCGGAGGCCGTCGCGCCCGACCGGGGCTTCGTCGACCTCGGCTTCGACTCGCTCACCGCGGTCGAACTGCGCAACCGGCTGTCCGCCCGGACCGGGCTGCGGCTGCCCGCGACGCTGGTGTTCGACCAGCCGTCGGCCGCCCGGGTCGCCGAGTACCTGACCGGGCGGATCGCCCCGCCGCGCACCTCGGCCGCCTCGCTCACCGACCGGGTGGAGCGGATCGGGGCCGAGCTGGCGGAGGCGGCCGAGGCGGAGCGGATCACGGTGGTCCGGCGCCTCCAGGCGCTGCTGGCCCGCTTCGAGGACGGCGCTCCCGCGGCCGGGTCGCCGGACGTGGTGGCCGGTCTGGACACCGCCACCGACGACGACCTCTTCGACTTCATCGACAAGGAACTGGGCGCCTCGTGACCCTGCTGCCGAACCCCTACCCGACACCCTGTGAGGCCTGACATGGCGGACGAGCAGAAACTGCGCGACTACCTCAAGCGCGTCACGGCCGAACTGCACCAGGCCCGGCAACGGCTGCAGTCCGCCGAGTCGGCCGACCGCCAGCCGATCGCGATCGTCGGCATGGCCTGTCGGCTGCCCGGCGGCGTGGACGGCCCGGACGCGCTCTGGCGGCTGGTGTCCGAGGGCGTGGACGCCGTCTCCGCCTTCCCCGAGGACCGCGGCTGGGACGTCGGCGAGGACGCCGGATTCGCCCGCAGCGGCGGCTTCCTGCACGACGCGGACGGCTTCGACCCGACGCTGTTCGGCATCTCGCCGCGCGAGGCGACCGCCATGGACCCGCAGCACCGGCTGCTGCTGGAGGCCTGCTGGGAGGCGTGCGAGCGCGGCGGCGTCGACCCGTACGCGCTGCGCGGCAGCCGCACCGGGGTGTTCGCCGGGCTGATGTACCGGGACTACGCGGCCCGCATGATCGACATCCCCGAGGGGGTGGACGCCTACCTCGGCATCGGCAACATGAGCAGCGTCGCCACCGGCCGGATCTCCTACACCCTCGGCCTGGAGGGCCCGGCGGTCACCATCGACACCGCCTGCTCCTCCTCGCTGGTCGCCCTGCACCTGGCCTGCCAGTCGCTGCGCTCCGGCGAGACCACGATGGCCTTCGCGGGCGGCGCCACCGTGATGGCCTCCCCGGACACCTTCACCGGTTTCGCCCGGCAGGGCGGGCTCTCCTCGGACGGCCGCTGCAAGTCCTACGGCGCCGGCGCGGACGGCACCGGCTGGGCCGAGGGCGTCGGGATGCTCCTGCTGGAGCGGCTCTCGGACGCCCGGCGGCTCGGCCACCAGGTGCTCGCGGTGGTCCGGGGCAGCGCGGTCAACCAGGACGGCGCCTCCAGTGGGCTGACCGCGCCCAACGGCCCCGCCCAGCAGCGGGTCATCGAGGACGCGCTGGCCAGTGCGCGGCTCACCACGCTGGACGTGGACGTCGTCGAGGGCCACGGCACCGGCACCCGGCTGGGCGACCCGATCGAGATCCAGGCCCTGCTGGCGACCTACGGTCAGGACCGGCCCGAGGACCGGCCGCTGCGGCTGGGCTCGGTGAAGTCCAACCTCGGGCACACCCAGGCCGCCGCCGGCGTGGCGGGCGTGATCAAGATGGTGCAGGCGATGCGCCACGGCACCATGCCGCGCAGCCTGCACGCCGAGCAGCCGACCCCGCAGGTCGACTGGTCGGCCGGCGCGGTGCGGCTGCTGACCGAGGCCGAGCCCTGGCCCGAGCTGGACCGGCCGCGCCGTGCGGGCGTCTCCTCCTTCGGCATCAGCGGCACCAACGCCCACGTCGTCCTGGAGCAGGCCCCGGAGGCCGAGGCCCCGGCCGATCCCGGGCAGCCGGCCCCCGGCGTGGTGCCCTGGCTGCTGGCGGCCCGCACCACCGAGGCGCTGCGCGCCCAGGCCGGTCGGCTGCACGCCTTCGTCGCCGACACCGAGCCCGACCCGGTCGACGTCGGCCGCTCGCTGCTCTCCCGGGCGCCGCTGGAGCGGCGCGCCGTCGTGCTCGGCGCCGACCGGGACCGCCTGGCCGACGCGCTCGCCGCGCTGGCCGGGGACCTGCCCGACAAGGCCGTGGTCACCGGGGTGGCGGGGGAGGGCCGCAGCGCCTTCCTGTTCACCGGCCAGGGCGCCCAGCGGACCGGGATGGGCCGCGAGCTGTACGAGGCCTTCCCGGTGTTCCAACGGGCCTTCGACGCGGTCTGCGCCGAGCTGGACCCGCGCCTGGAGCACTCCGTCAAGGACGTGGTGTTCGGCGGGAGCCGGGACCTCCACCAGACGGTCTGGGCCCAGGCCGGGCTGTTCGCGCTGGAGGTCGCCCTCTTCCGGCTGTTCGAGTCCTTCGGCGTGCTGCCGGACTTCCTGCTCGGCCACTCGATCGGCGAGGTGGCGGCGGCGCACTGCGCCGGGGTGCTGACCCTGGCGGACGCCTGCGCCCTGGTCGCCGCGCGCGGCCGGCTGATGCAGGCGCTCCCGGCCGGCGGCGCGATGCTCGCCGTGCAGGCCACCGAGCCCGAGGTGGCGGCGGCCCTCGCGGCCGTCACCGGCACCGCGGACGTGGCCGCGCTCAACAGCCTCGGCTCGGCGGTGGTCTCGGGCACGGCGGACACCATCGACGAACTCGCCGCGCACTGGACGGCCGAGGGCCGCAAGACCAGTCGGCTGACGGTCTCGCACGCCTTCCACTCGGCCCTGATGGAGCCGATGCTGGACGAGTTCCGGGCCGTCCTCGCGACGCTCTCCTTCGCCGAGCCCCGCATCCCGATCGTCTCCACCCTCACCGGCGCGGTGGAGGACGAGCTGCTGCGCACCCCCGACTACTGGGCGCGGCAGGTCCGCGAGACCGTCCGCTTCGCCGACGGCGTCGAATGCCTCAAGGCCCAGGGGGTCGGCCGGTTCGTGGAACTCGGCCCCGACGGCGTGCTCACGGCGATGGCCCGCGAGAGCCTGCCCGGGTCGGCGCTCACCGCGACGGCGCTGCGCAGCAGCTGGCACGACACCGGGGTGTTCGTCACCGCGCTGGCCGACCTGTGGACCCGCGGCACCGCGGTCGACTGGCAGGTGCTCTTCGACGGCCACGGCCGCCGGGTCGAGCTGCCGGTCTACCCCTTCCAGCACGAGAAGTACTGGCTCCACCCGGTGGCCGCGCCGGCCGGCGGGCCCGTCGACCCGGGCCTCTGGGCGGCGCTGGCCGGCGAGGACGCCGACGCGATCGCCGACCGGCTCGACGTGACCGACCCCGGGGTCCGGGCCTCGCTGCGCACCGCGCTGCCGCTGCTGTCCGACTGGCACCGGCGCGATCGCGAGGAGGCCGAGGTCGCGGGCTGGCGCTACCACGTCGGCTGGGAGCCCGTCCCGGACGCCCCGGCCCCCGCCCTCACCGGCGACTGGCTGCTGGTCGTGCCGGCCGCGGCGGCCGACGACGAGCGGGTGCGTGCCCACCGGGACGGCCTGACCCGGCACGGCGCCACGGTGGTGACGGTGCCGGTCGCGGCGGACGCCGCCGACCGGACCGACCTGGCCGTCCGGCTGCGGCAGGCCGTCGGCGACGGGCGGCGGCCCGCCGGAGTGCTCTCCCTGCTGGCGCTGGAGACCGGGCCGCACCCCGAGGTGCCGGCGCTCCCCGGGGGCACGGCCACCACGCTGCTGCTCGTCCAGGCCCTGCTGGACGCCGGGATCGACGGCCCGCTGTGGTGCGTGACCGAGGGCGCGGTGTCCACCGGTGACCACGAGCCGCCCGCCGAGCCGGGCCAGGCGCCGGTCTGGGGCCTGGGCCGGGTCGCCGCCCTGGAGCACCCGCAGCTGTGGGGCGGTCTGATCGACCTCCCCGCCGGGGCCGAGGAGGAGGACTTCGACGCGCTGGCCGGCCTGCTGACCGCCGCCGACGGCGAGGACCAGCTGGCGGTCCGCCCGGAGGGCGTCTTCGCCCGGCGGCTGCTGCCCGCCCCGACGGCCGACCCGGAGGCGCCCGCGTGGCAGCCGCGCGGCACCGTCCTGGTGACCGGCGGCACCGGCGCGCTCGGCGGGCAGGTGGCCCGGTGGCTGGCCGCCGGCGGCGCCGAGCACCTGGTGCTGGTCAGCCGGGGCGGCCGCGGCGCCCCCGGGCTGGCCGGGCTGGAGGCCGAGCTGACGGAGCTCGGCGCCCGGGTCACGGTGGTCGCCTGCGACCTGTCGGACCGCGCGGACGCCGCCCGACTGGTCGCCGAACTCGACGCGATGGAACCGAAGTTGAGGGCCGTCGTGCACGCCTCTGGGGTCAGTGCCTCGGCGCCGCTCGCCGACACCACCTTCGCGGAACTCGACCGGACGGCGGCCGGCAAGGTCGCGGGCGCCCGGCACCTGGACGAACTGCTCGACCAGCGCCGGCTGGACGCGGTCGTGCACTTCTCCTCCATCGCGGGCGTCTGGGGCGTCGGCGAACAGGCCTGCTACGCGGCCGCCAACGCCTACCTCGACGCCCTGGCGCAGCGGCGCGACGCCGAGGGCGTGCGCGCGCTGGCCGTCGCCTGGGGGCCGTGGGACGGCGGCGGCATGGTCGACCAGGCGATCAAGGAGCCGATGCGCCGGCGCGGCATCTCGCTGCTGGCGCCGGAACGGGCGATGCACGCCCTGCAGCGGGCGCTGGACCTGGACACCGGAGCGGTCACCGTCGCCGACATCGCCTGGGAGCAGTTCGTCCCCGCGTTCACCGCGCTGCGGCCCAACCGGTTCTTCGCCGAACTGCCCGAGGTCCGGGCGCTCGCCGCGGTCACCGTCACCGAGGGCGAGGACCGGAACCGGCTCGCCGCCCTGCGCGAGCGGCTGGCCGCCCTCCCGGGCGCCGACCGCGAGCCCGTCCTGCTGGACCTGGTCCGCACCCACGCGGCCGTGGTGCTCGGACACGACGGCCCGGCCGCGATCGACGTCGACCGGCCGTTCCGGGACTTCGGCTTCGACTCGCTGGCCGCCGTCGAACTGCGCAACCGGCTCGGTGAGGCCACCGGCCTGCCGCTGCCCGCCACCGTGGTGTTCGACCACCCGACGCCCGCGGTGCTGGCCGCCCACCTGCTGGGCGAGGCGCTGCCCGACGACGCGGCGGCGGCCCTGCCCTCCACGGCGGAGCTGGACCTGCTCGAAGAGGCGCTGCTGGCCCGGGCGGAGGACGACGTGGACCGGGTCCGGGTGGTCCTGCGGCTGGAGGCGCTGCTCACCCGCCACCGGGGCGCGGGCGGCGGCGACCCGGTCGCCTTCGACGACCTGAGGGACCAGCTCAGCAGGGCCAGCAACGAAGAGCTCTTCGACGTGATCGACCGGGATCTCGGCCTCTCGTGAGCAGGGGTGCGTGGTGGCCGGGGACAATCTTGGAAGGCGGCAGTTTCGATGGCAGATGATGCGCGGCCGATGGCGGACGACGCCCAGCGGCTCCGCGACTACCTCACCCGGGTGGTCGCCGAGCTGCAACACACCCGCCGGCGGGTCCGGGACCTGGAGTCCGCGGCGGGCGAGCCGATCGCCATCGTCGGGATGAGTTGCCGCTACCCGGGCGACGTGCGCTCCCCGGACGACCTGTGGCGGCTGGTCAGCACCGGCCAGGACCCGATCGGTCCGCTGCCCGCGAACCGCGGCTGGGACCTCTCGCTGGCCGACGAGCCGTCCTGGGCGGGCGGATTCGTCGAGGACGCCGGGGAGTTCGACGCGGACCTGTTCGGGATCTCGCCGCGCGAGGCGCTGGCGATGGACCCGCAGCAGCGGCTGCTGCTGGAGACCTCCTGGAAGGCCTTCGAGGACGCCGGGCTCGACCCGCTGTCGCTGCGGGGCTCCAGCACCGGCGTCTTCGTCGGCGTCACCTCGGTCAGCTACGGCCCCGGGATGGACCTGCCGGAGGACGTGGCCGGCCACCTGATGACCGGCACCGCCTCCAGCATCGCCTCCGGCCGGGTGTCGTACACCTTCGGCCTGGAGGGCCCGGCGGTCACCGTGGACACCGCCTGTTCCTCCTCCCTGGTCGCGCTGCACCTGGCCGTCCAGTCGCTGCGCGAGGGCGGCTGCGACCTGGCGCTGGTCGGCGGCGTCACGGTGATGACCACCCCGATGCAGATCGTCGAGTTCGGCCGCCAGGGCGGTCTGGCCTCGGACGGCCGCTGCAAGGCGTTCTCCGACGAGGCCGACGGCGCGGGCTGGTCCGAGGGCATCGGCCTGCTGCTGGTCGAACGGCTCAGCGACGCGCGGCGCCGCGGCCACCAGGTGCTCGCGGTGGTCCGCGGCAGCGCGATCAACCAGGACGGCGCCTCCAACGGCCTCACCGCCCCGAACGGCCCGGCGCAGGAACGGGTGATCCGACGGGCGCTGGCCAACGCCCGGCTGAGCGTCGAGGACGTGGACGCCGTGGAGGGCCACGGCACCGGCACCCGGTTGGGCGACCCGATCGAGGCCCGGGCGCTGCTGGCCACCTACGGGCGCGGCCGCTCCGCCGAACGCCCGCTCTGGCTCGGCTCGATCAAGTCCAACATCGGCCACACCCAGTCCGCCGCCGGGGTGGCGGGCGTGATCAAGATGGTCATGGCGATGCGCGACGGCACCCTGCCGCCCACGCTGCACGCGCGACGGCCCTCCGCCCAGGTCGACTGGTCGCCCGGCACGGTCCGGCTGCTGACCGAGCCGCGGCCGTGGCCGGCCGCCGACCGGCCCCGCCGCTCGGCGGTCTCCTCGTTCGGGATGAGCGGCACCAACGCCCACGTCATCCTGGAGCAGGCCCCGGAGCCCGAGCCCGTCGAGCCCGCCGCCCCCGAGGGCACCGCCCCCGCCGAGGGCACCGGGCCCGCGCTCACCGCCGGCCCGCTGCCGTGGCCGCTGGCCGCGAAGACGGCGGACGGGCTGCGCGGCCAGGCCGTCCGGCTGCGCGACGCCATGACCGCGGACGACGCCCCCCGGCCGGTGGACGTCGCCCGCTCCCTGCTGACCCGGGCCGCGCTGCCCAGCCGCGCCGTGGTGCTCGGCGCGGAGCGCGCGGAACTGCTGGCCGGCCTGCAGGCACTGGCCGACGGGGAGTCGGCGGCCAACCTGGTGCGCGGCGAGGCCGCCGGCGGCACCGGGGTGGTCTTCGTCTTCCCCGGCCAGGGCAGCCAGTGGGCCGCGATGGCCCGTGAACTCCTGGACGCCTCACCGGCGTTCCGGCAGCGGCTGGAGCAGTGCGAGGCGGCGCTCGCGCCGTACGTCCCCTGGTCGCTGTCCGAGGTGCTGGGCGGCGCGCCGGACGCCCCCGACCTGAGCCGGGTGGACGTCGTCCAGCCGGTGCTCTGGGCGGTCATGGTGTCGCTGGCCGAGGCCTGGCGCTCGGTCGGCGTCCGCCCGTCCGCGGTCGTCGGCCACTCCCAGGGCGAGATCGCGGCGGCCTGCGTCGCCGGCGGCCTGACGCTGGAGGACGGCGCCCGGGTCGTGGCGCTGCGCAGCCGGGCGCTCGCCGCCCTCGCGGGCCGCGGCGGCATGGTCTCGCTGCCCGTCGGCCGGGAGCGGGCCACCGAGCTGATCGCCCCCTGGGGCGAGGGCCTCTGCGTGGCGGCGGAGAACGGCCCCGCCTCCACCGTGGTCTCCGGCGAGGCCGGCCCCGTCGAGGAGCTGCTGGCGCTCTGCGAGGCCCGGGAGGTGCGTGCCCGTCGCATCCCGGTGGACTACGCCTCGCACTCCCCGCAGGTCGAGGAGCTGCGCGAGCGCATCCTCGCCGACCTCGCGCCGATCACCCCCGGCTCCAGCGGCATCGCCTTCTACTCGACCGTCACCGGCGCGCCGATCGACACCGCGCGGATGGACGCCGGCTACTGGTACGACAACCTGCGCTCCACCGTCCGCTTCGAGCAGGCCACCCGCGCCCTGCTGGCCGACGGCCGCTCGGTGTTCGTGGAGAGCAGCCCGCACCCGGTGCTCACCATCGGCATCCAGGACACCGCGGACCAGGCAGGCACCCCGGTGACGGTCACCGGCACGCTGCGCCGCGAGGACGGCGGCCCGGACCGCCTCCTGGCGGGCGCCGCCGAGCTGTGGACCGCCGGGGTCGCCGTCGACTGGTCGGCGGCCTTCGCCGGCGGCACGCGCACCGCGCTGCCCACGTACGCCTTCCAGCGCCGCCGCTACTGGCCCGATCCGCTGCCCGCCCCGGCGCGGGCGGCCGGGGGCGGCGACCCCGCCGAGAGCGGGTTCTGGGACGCCGTCGAGCGCGGCGACGCCGAGGAACTGGCCGCCACCCTGCGGCTGGACGAGGCGCCCGGGGTCCTGGACGCGGTGCTGCCCGCGCTGGCCGGCTGGCACCGCGGCCGCCGCCGGGGCGCGACCGTCGACTCCTGGCGCTACCGGGTCACCTGGACCCCGGTCCCCGACCTGCCCGCGCACCCCCGGCTGGGCGGCCGCTGGCTGCTCGCCCTCCCGGAGGGCGGGAACGGCGGGGAGGTCGCCGACCTGCTGCGCTCGGCCGGGGCCGAGGTGGTCGAGCTGACCGTCGCCGCCGACGCCGACCGTACGGAGCTCGCCGAACGGCTGAGCGCCGTCGGCTCCGCGACGGGTGCGGTCTCGCTGCTGGCGAGCGCCGAGGACGCACCGCAGGCCCCGGCCGGGCCGGCCGCGACCGTCACCCTGCTCCAGGCCCTCGGCGACGCCGACCTCGACGCGCCGCTCTGGTCGCTCACCGGCGGCGCGGTGTCGATCGGCCGCGCGGACCCGCTGCGCAGCCCCGTCCAGGCGCTGGCCTGGGGCCTCGGCCGGGTCGCCGCGCTGGAGTACCCGCGCCGCTGGGGCGGTCTGATCGACCTTCCGGCCGTCCTGGACGCCCGGGCCGGAGCCCGGCTGGTGGCGCTGCTCGGCGGCGCCGCCGGGGACGAGGACCAACTCGCCGTGCGCGGCTCCGGGGTGTTCGCCCGCCGCCTGGCCCGCGCCCCGCGCGCGGCCGGGACGACGCTCGAACTGCCCGGCTCGGTGCTGGTCACCGGCGGCACCGGCGCGCTCGGCGCGGTCGTCGCCCGATGGCTGGCCGGCCGCGGCGTGCCGCACCTGACCCTGCTCGGCCGGCGCGGCACGGCGGCGCCGGGCGTGGCGGACCTGGTCGCGGAGCTGACCGCGCTGGGCACCCGGGTGACCGTGGCGGCCTGTGACCTGACCGACCGGGAGTCGCTGGCCGGCGTGCTGGCGCGGATCCCGGCGGAGTTCCCGCTGGTCGGCGTGGTGCACGCGGCCGGCGTCGGCCAGGCCATGATGCTGGACCGCACCGGCCCGGCGGAGCTGGCCGAGGTGCTCGGCGGCAAGGTCGCCGGCGCGCTGCACCTGGACGAGCTGACCCGCGGCCTGGACCTGCGGATGTTCGTCACCTTCGGTTCGGGCGCCGGGATCTGGGGCAGCGGCGGCCAGGCGGCCTACGCGGCCGCGAACGCCTACCTGGACGCGCTGGTCCTCCGGCGCCGGGCCGAAGGCCTGCCCGGCACCTCGGTCTCCTGGGGCGCCTGGGGCGAGGTGGGCATGGTGTCGACCGACGCCGTCCGCGACCACCTGCGCGAGCGCGGCATGGTGCCGATGGACCCGGACCTGGCGATCGAGGCGCTGGCCGGGGCCGTCGACGCGGGCGAGGACTGCCTGACCGTCGCCGACATCGACTGGCCCCGCTTCGTCGACACCTTCACCGCCACCCGGGTCAGCCCGCTGCTGGCCGACCTCCCCGAGGCGCGGACGGCGGACGAGGAGCCGGCCGGCGAGGACCGGCGCCCGGACCTCGGCCGCCGGCTCGCCCCGCTGCCCGAGGCGCAGCGCCGGCAGATCCTGCTGGACCTGGTCCGCACCGAGGTCGCCGCCGTGCTCAAGCACCCGGACGTCCGGGCCGTCGAGGCCGCGCGGACCTTCAAGGACCTGGGCTTCGAGTCGCTCACGGCGGTCGAGCTGCGCAACCGGCTGAACCGGGAGACCGGCCTGCGGCTGCCCGCGACCATGGTGTTCGACCACCCGACGCCGACCGCGTTGGTGGCCTACCTGGAACGGGAGTTGGATCTCGGAGCCGAGGCGGGCCCGGCCGGCGCCGAGCCGGCGGCGGTCCCGGCCGGCCTGGACGAGCCGATCGCGATCGTCGGCATCGGCTGCCGCTTCCCCGGCGGCGTCCGCTCGCCCGAGGACCTGTGGACCCTGGTGGCCGACGGCGCCGACGCGCTCTCCTCCTTCCCCGTCGACCGCGGCTGGCCGGACCGGGTGCCGGGCGTGGACAGCGCCGTCGGCGGCTTCGTGGACGACGCCACCGAGTTCGACGCCGGGCTGTTCGGCATCTCGCCGCGCGAGGCGCTGGCGATGGACCCGCAGCAGCGGCTGCTGCTGGAGGCGTCCTGGGAGGCCTTCGAGGACGCCGGCATCGATCCGCACGAGGTGCGCGGCAGCCGGACGGGCGTCTTCGCGGGCGCCTCGTCCTCGGGCTACGGCCACGGCCAGCTGCTCGACGGGGTCGAGGGGCACGTGCTGTCCGGCACCGCCAACAGCGTGATCTCGGGCCGCGTCTCCTATGTGTTCGGCCTGGAGGGTCCGGCGGTCACGGTGGACACGGCCTGCTCCTCCTCGCTGGTGGCGCTGCACCTCGCGGTGCAGGCGCTGCGGGTGGGCGAGTGCGGCATGGCGCTGGCCGGCGGCGTCGCCGTGATGGTGAACGCCGGCGCGTTCGGCGAGTTCAACCGGCAGGGCGGCCTGGCCTCGGACGGCCGCTGCAAGGCCTTCGCGGCCGGTGCGGACGGTACGGGCTGGGGCGAGGGCGTCGGCGTGCTGGTGCTGGAGCGGCTGTCGGACGCCCGGCGCAACGGGCACCAGGTGCTCGCGGTGGTCCGGGGGAGCGCCGTCAACCAGGACGGTGCGTCCAACGGGCTCACCGCGCCGAACGGGCCCTCGCAGGAGCGGGTGATCCGTCAGGCGCTGGCCAACGCGGGGCTGTCGGTCTCGGACGTGGACGCCGTCGAGGCGCACGGGACGGGCACCCGGCTCGGGGACCCGATCGAGGCGCAGGCGCTGCTGGCCACCTACGGCCGGGACCGCGACGGTGAGCCGCTCTGGCTGGGCTCGGTGAAGTCCAACCTGGGCCACACCCAGGCCGCCGCCGGTGTGGCGGGCGTGATCAAGGCCGTGCAGGCGATGCGCAACGGTGTGCTGCCGGCCACCCTGCACGTGGACGAGCCGACGCCGCAGGTGGACTGGTCGGCGGGTGCGGTCGAGCTGCTGACCGAGGCCCGGCCGTGGCCGGAGGCCGGTCGCCCGCGCCGGGCGGGCGTCTCCGCCTTCGGGATCAGCGGGACCAACGCCCATGTGGTGCTGGAGCAGGCTCCGGCCGAGGAGCAGCTGCCGGTCGAGGAGGCGACGGGGCCGACGCCGTGGGTGGTGTCGGCGCAGAGCGCCGGGGCGCTGAAGGCCCAGGCGGCGCGGCTGGCCGGGAAGTTGGAGTCCGAGGCGCTTGAGTCCGAGGCGCTGGAGTCCGGGGCGGCTTTGGAGTCCGGGGCGTTGGAGTCCGGGGCCCGTCCGCAGGACGTGGCGTGGTCGCTGGCGACCGGGCGGGCCGGGCTGGCCCACCGTGCGGTGGTGCTCGGCGACGGCCGGGCCGCGCTGCTGGACGGCCTGCTCGCGCTGGCGGACGGCCGCCCCTCGGGCGGGGTCGTCAGCGGTGTCGTGGCGGAGGGCCGCACGGCGTTCCTGTTCACGGGGCAGGGCGCGCAGCGGATCGGCATGGGCCGGGAGTTGTACGAGGCCTTCCCGGTGTTCGCCGGGGCGTTCGACACGGTCTGCGCGGAGTTCGACCTGCTGCTGGACCGGCCGGTCCGGGACGTGGTGTTCGAGGGTGCGGAGGACCTGGACCGGACGGTGTGGGCGCAGGCCGGGCTGTTCGCGGTCGAGGTCGCCTCGTACCGGCTGCTCGAATCCTGGGGCGTGACACCCGACTTCCTGCTCGGCCACTCGATCGGCGAGGTGGCGGCCGCCCAGGTGGCGGGCGTTCTCTCGCTCGCGGACGCGTGCGCCCTGGTGGCGGCACGTGGCCGGCTGATGGACGCGCTGCCCGAGGGCGGCGCGATGCTCGCCGTCCAGGCCGCCGAGGCCGAGATTCGCGACGCGGTCGGCGAGCGGCTGGACGTCGCGGCCGTCAACGGCCCGACCTCCGTGGTGGTTTCGGGTCCGGCCGAGGTGGTGGAGGAGCTCGCGGCCCGCTGGAAGACCGAGGGCCGCAAGATCCGTCGGCTGACGGTCTCGCACGCCTTCCACTCGGCCCTGATGGAGCCGATGCTCGACGAATTCGCCGCCGTCCTCGCGAAGTTGACCTTCACCGAGCCGAGGATCCCGATCGTCTCCACCCTGACCGGCAGCCTCGCCGAGCCGGGCCTGCTCGCCACCCCCGACTACTGGGTGCGCCAGGTCCGCGAGGCCGTCCGCTTCGCCGACGGCGTCGACGTCCTGCACCGCCAGGGCGTCACCCGCTACGTCGAGCTGGGACCGGACTCCGTGCTGTGCGGCCTGGCCGGTCAGACCGTGGGGGAGGCCGTGTTCGCGCCGCTGCTGCGCCCCGGCCGGGACGAGCGGGAGACCGTCCTGCGGGCGCTCGCCGCCCTGTGGGCGGCCGGGGCCGGGCTCGACTGGTCCGCGGTGCTGCCCGCCGGCCGTCGGGTCGCCCTGCCGACGTACGCGTTCCAGCGCGAGCGCTACTGGCCGCGCTCCCTCGACCTGGGGAGCCTCGCGGCCGACCCGGCCGAGACCCGGTTCTGGCAGGCGGTCGAGAACCAGGACCTGGACGGCCTGGCCGAGGCCCTGGAGATCGACCGGGCGCCCGAGGAGCTGGCGTCCGTCCTGCCGGTGCTGTCCTCCTGGCGGCAGCGCCGCCAGGTCGACTCGGTGGTGGACTCCTGGCGCTACGAGGTGGTCTGGAAGCCGCTGACCGGCCTCACGGAGACCCTCCTGTCGGGGCGCTGGCTGCTGGTGACGGCCGAGGGGGCACCCGTGGAGGCCGTCGAAGCGGCACTGCGGGCCGCCGGCGCGGACGTGGTGACGCTGGCCGGCGAGGGCCTCGGCCGGCGGGAACTGGCCGACCGCATCCGCGAGTCGGCCGCCGAGGGCGAGCCGGTGAGCGTGCTCTCCCTGCTCGCCGTGGCCGAGCAGCCGCAGGGCCCGGGCTCGTGGGTGTCCTCCGGCGTGGCCGGGACGCTGACGCTGGTCCAGGCACTGGGCGACGCGGGCGTCCGGGCCAGGCTGTGGTCGACGACCGTCGGTGCGGTGTCGGTGGGCCGGGCGGACCGGTCGGTGAGCCCGGCGCAGGCGCAGATCTGGGGTCTGGGCCGGGTGGCCGCACTGGAACTGCCGGACCTGTGGGGCGGGTTGGTCGACCTTCCGCCGGTGCTGGACGAGCGGGCCGGCCGCCGGCTGGTGGCGGTGCTCGGCGGTGCCGAGGACCAGGTCGCCGTGCGCTCCTCGGGCGTCTACGGGCGCCGGGTGGTGCGGGCCGCGCAGCGGAGCGGCCGCGGCGGCGTTCGGACCCCGTCCGGGACGGTGCTGGTGACCGGTGGTCTGGGTGCGCTGGGTGCGGAGGTGGCCCGTTGGCTGGCCGGGCGCGGGGTGCCGCACCTGGTGCTGACCGGCCGTCGTGGCGATCGGACGCCGGGCGCCGCCGAGCTGGTGGCCGAACTGACCGGTCTGGGTGCCCGGGTGACGGTCGCGGCCTGTGACGTGGCGGACCGCGACGCGGTCGCCGCCGTCCTGGCCGCGGTGCCCGCCGAGCTGCCGCTCACGGGCGTGGTGCACACCGCGGGCGTGGTGGACGACGGCGTGCTGGACGGCGAGACGGTCGAGCGGTTCGAGCCGGTCTTCGCCGGCAAGGTCGGCGGCGCCGAACTGCTGGACGAGCTGACGGCCGGTCCGGAGCTCGATCTGTTCGTGGTCTTCTCCTCGGTCGCGGCGACCTGGGGCAGTGGTGGTCAGGGCGCCTACGCGGCGGCCAACGCCCACCTGGACGCGCTGGTGCTGCGGCGCCGGGCGCGCGGGCTGCGGGGCACGTCGGTGGCCTGGGGCCCGTGGGCCGGTGAGGGCATGGCAGCCCAGGGCGATGCCGCCGAGCAGCTGCGCCGTCGTGGTCTGGCCGTGATGGACCCGGAGTCGGCGGTGTCGGCCCTGGCACGGGCGGTGGACGCGGACGAGGTCTGTGTGACCGTCGCGGACGTGGACTGGCAGCTGTTCGCGCCGGCCTTCACGGCCGTGCGCACCAGCCGGCTGCTGGCGGAGCTGCCGGAGGCCGTCGGCGCGCAGGCGCCGGTGGTCGAGGGCGTGGAGCTCTCCTCGGAGTTCCGGGAGCGGCTGGCGGAGGCCGCGGCCGGGCGCCGGGAGCGGATGCTGGTGGACCTGGTCCGGACCGGTGCGGCCGCCGTCCTCGGGCACGCTTCGATGGAGGCCGTGGACGCCGGTCAGGCGTTCCGCGACCTCGGCTTCGACTCGCTGACGGCGGTGGCCCTGCGCAACCTGCTGGTGAAGGAGACCGGGCTCTCGCTGTCGGCCACGCTGGTGTTCGACTATCCGACGCCGGTGGTGCTGGCGCGGCATCTGGCCGAGGAACTGCTGGAGTCGGTGCCCGAGGCGGTGGCGGAGCAGGCCGGTGCGGCGGTGGCCGTCGCGGACGATCCCGTCGTGATCGTGGGCATGAGCGCCCGCTATCCGGGCGGGGTGCGTTCGGCGGCCGGGCTGTGGGATCTGGTGGCCGCCGGGGCGGACGGGGTCACCGGCTTCCCGACCGACCGCGGCTGGCCGCTCGAAGCGGTCGGCGCCGCGGCGGCGCGCGGCGGCTTCGTGGAGAGCGTGACGGAGTTCGACGCCGGGCTGTTCGCGATCTCGCCGCGCGAGGCGCTGGCGATGGACCCGCAGCAGCGGATCCTGCTGGAGGCCTCCTGGGAGGCCTTCGAGGACGCCGGGATCGACCCGCGCTCGGTGCGCGGCGAGCAGATCGGCGTCTTCGTCGGAGCCTCCAACTCCGGCTACGGTGCCGCCGGCGGCCTGGAGGAGGTCCAGGGCCATGTGCTGGCCGGGACGGCGAACAGCGTGATCTCCGGCCGGGTGGCGTACGCCTTCGGTCTGGAGGGCCCGGCCGTCACCGTCGACACGGCCTGCTCCTCCTCGCTGGTGGCCCTGCACTGGGCGGCGCAGGCGCTGCGCGAGGGCGACTGCGGGCTCGCGCTGGCCGGCGGTGTCACCGTGCTGGCCACCCCCGGGGTGTTCGGCGAGTTCGACCGCCAGGGCGGCCTGGCCGCCGACGGCCGCTGCAAGGCCTTCGCGGCCGGCGCGGACGGTACGGGCTGGGGCGAGGGCGTCGGTCTTCTGGTGCTGGAGCGGCTCTCGGACGCGCGCCGCAACGGGCACGAGGTGCTCGCGGTGGTCCGGGGCAGCGCGGTCAACCAGGACGGTGCCTCCAACGGCCTGACCGCCCCGAACGGTCCGGCTCAGCAGCGGGTGATCCGGCAGGCGCTGGCGAGTGCCGGGCTGTCGGCCGCCGAGGTGGACGCCGTCGAGGCACACGGCACGGGCACCGTGCTGGGCGACCCGATCGAGGCGCAGGCGCTGCTGGCCACCTACGGCCGGGACCGCGACGGCGAGCCGCTCTGGCTCGGCTCGGTGAAGTCCAACATCGGGCACACCCAGGCCGCGGCGGGCGTCGCGGGCGTGATCAAGATGGTGCAGGCGATGCGCCACGGGGTGCTCCCGGCGACCCTGCACGTGGACGAGCCCACCGCCGAGGTGGACTGGTCGGCGGGCGCGGTGGAACTGCTCACCGAGGCGCGCCCCTGGCCCGAGCTGGACCGGCCGCGCCGCTCGGCGGTGTCCTCCTTCGGCATCAGCGGCACCAACGCCCATGTGATCATCGAACGCCCCGAGCCCGGGCCGGTGCCCGCGCCGGTGGCGGGGGCGGGGGCCGGCCTCGGGCCCGTGCCGTGGGCGCTGTCCGCCCGCACCGCCGAGGGGCTGCGCGGCCAGGCCGAACGGCTGCGCGAGCACGTGCGGGAGCACGGGACGACGGACCTCCGGGACGTCGGCCGCGCCCTGGCCACCACCCGCGCCGCGCTGGAGCACCGGGCGGTCGTCGTCGGCTCCGACCGCGAGGAACTGCTGCGCGGGCTGGCCGCCGTCGTCGACGGCGCGCCGAGCGCGGCCGTGGTCTCCGAGCGCGCGGGCGACGGCCGGGTGGCGTTCCTGTTCACCGGCCAGGGTGCGCAGCGGGCCGGGATGGGACGTGACCTCCACGCCCGCCACCCGGTGTTCGCGGAGGCCTTCGACGCGGTCTGCGCGGAGTTCGACCTGCTGCTGGACCGCTCGGTCAAGGACGTGGTGTTCGAGGGCACCGAGGACCTGGACCGTACGGTGTGGGCGCAGGCCGGGCTGTTCGCGGTCGAGGTGGCGCTGTTCCGGCTGCTCGAATCCTGGGGCGTGGTCCCGGAGTCGATGCTCGGCCACTCGATCGGCGAGATCGCCGCGGCGCACTGCGCCGGGGTGTTCCCGCTGCCGGACGCCTGCGCCCTGGTGGCCGCGCGCGGCCGGCTGATGGAGGCGCTGCCCGAGGGCGGGGCGATGCTGGCGGTCCAGGCCACCGAGGCCGAGGTCCGCGAGGCGATCGGCGGCCGCCTGGACGTCGCGGCCGTCAACGGCCCGGCCGCCGTGGTGGTCTCCGGCCCCGTCGAGGTGGTCGAGGAGTTCGCCGCGCGCTGGTCGGCGGCCGGGGTGAGGACGCGCCGGCTGGCCGTCTCGCACGCCTTCCACTCGGCCCTGATGGAGCCGATGCTGGACGACTTCGCGGCCGTACTGAAGGGCCTGGCCTTCAGCGAGCCGGGCATCCCGGTGGTCTCCGCCCTGACCGGCGGGATCGCCGGGCCAGGCCTGCTCACCACCCCCGACTACTGGGTGCGCCAGGTCCGCGAGGCCGTCCGCTTCGCCGACGGCGTCGAGACCCTGCACCGCCAGGGCCTGACCCGGTTCGTCGAACTGGGCCCCGACGGCGTGCTGTCCGCGCTGGTGGCCCGGATCGTCCCGGACGCCGTCGGCGTGCCGCTGCTGCGCGAGGGACGGGACCACGTGCCGTCGGCCGTCGGGCGGCTCTGGGCGGCCGGCGTGCCGGTGGACTGGGCGGCCGTGCTGCCCGGTGGCCGGCGGGTCGACCTGCCGACCTACGCCTTCCAGCGGGACCGCTACTGGCCGGAGCCGACGGTGGCGGCGCAGCCCGTCGACCCGGCGGAGGAACGGTTCTGGGAGGCGGTCGAGCGCGAGGACCTCGGCGAGCTGGCCGAGACCCTGGACGCCCGACCGGAGGCCGTCGGGACGGCGCTGACAGCGCTGGCCTCGTGGCGTCGCCGCCGTCGCCAGGACGCCCGCACCGACGCCTGGCGTCACCGGGTGCTGTGGCAGCCGGCCGCCGCGCCGTCCGGCCGGGCCGTGCTGGACGGGACCTGGCTGGTCGTCGCCCCGGAGGGCGAGGAGCTGGCGGCCGAGGCGCAGAGCAGCCTGGTCGCCGCCGGGGCCCGGACGCTGCGGCTGGCCGTCGACGGCGACGCGGGCGATGCGGGCGACGGAACCCACGGAACCGACGGAACCGACGGAACCCGCGGGACGGACCGCGCGGCGCTGGCCGCGCGGCTGCGGACCGTGCTCGACGGGGCCGGTGCGCTCGCCGGCGTGCTCGCGGTGCCCGGCGACCGGGTCGCCGAGCTGGCGACGCTCGCCCAGGCCCTGGACGACACCGGCCTGACCGCCCCGCTGTGGGCGGTCACCGCCGGTGCGGTGTCGACCGGCCCGGCGGACCCGCCGGCCGACCCGGGCCAGGCCACCGTCTGGGGCCTCAGCCGCGGCCTCGACCTGGCCGGTCCGGACTGCTGGGGCGGAATCGTCGACCTCCCGGTGCGCCGGGACGCCGCCGCCTGGGACCGCCTCGCGCAGGCGCTCACCGGACCGGAGCAGGAGGCCGCGATCCGCGACGGGCGGGTCTTCGTCCGCCGGCTGGTCCCGGCCCCGGCCGGGGCGGCGGCCGGGCAGGTGCGGTGGCCGGACACCGGCACCGTCCTGGTCACCGGCGGCACCGGCGCGCTCGGCCGGCGGGTCGCCCGCCGACTGGCCGGCCTGGGCGTGCCGCGCCTGCTGCTGGTCGGCCGGCGCGGTGAGCGGGCGCCCGGCGTCGCCGACCTGCTCGCCGAGCTGCGGGCGGCCGGAACCGAGGCGACGGTGGCGGCCTGCGACGTCGCCGACCGGGCGGCGCTCGCCGGGCTGCTCGCCGCGGTCCCCGCCGAGCACCCGCTCACCGCGGTGGTGCACGCGGCCGGGGTCGGCGACGACACCGCGGCCGACGCGCTCACCCCGGAGCGGATCGCCGAGGTGCTGCGGCCCACCGTGGACGGCGCCCGCCACCTGCACGAGCTGACCTCGGGTCTGGACCTGAGCGCCTTCGTGCTGTTCTCCTCGGTGGCCGGGGTCTGGGGTGCCGCACAGCCCGCCCGGGCGGCGGCCAACGCCTACCTGGACGCGCTGGCCGAGGCCCGCCGGGCCGCCGGCCTGGCGGCCACCTCGATCGCCTGGGGGCCGTGGGCCGCCGCCGACGGGCTGACCGCCGACGCCGCCGGCCTGCTGGCCCGCACCGGGCTGCGGGCGCTGGACCCGGACGCGGCGCTCGACCTGCTCGCCCGTCTGCCCCGGGAGGCCTGCCTCACCGTCGCGGACGTCGACTGGGAGCGCTTCGCCGCCTCGTACACGCTCAGCCGGCCGCGCCGGCTGCTGGACGGGGTCCCGGCCGCACGGCGCACCGCCGGCGCGGCCGACGAGCCGGTGCCGGCGGACGCGGCGGCGCTGCGCGAGCGGCTCGCCGGGCTGCCGGACGAGGAGCGGCACCGGGCCGTGCTCGACCTGGTCCGCGCCCACGCCGCCGGCGTGCTCGGGCACGACGGCGCCGAGGCGGTCGCACCGGAGCGGCCGTTCCTGGAACTGGGCGTCAACTCGCTCAGTGCGATCGAGCTGCGCGACCGGCTCCGGACGGCCGTCGGGGTGCCGCTGGAGAGCACCGTGGTGTTCGACAGCGGGACCGCGGCCGAGCTGGCCCGGCGGGTCCTGGCGGCCCTCGGCGGGTCCGCCGCCGCCGAGCCGCGCGAGCAGACCGGGATCCTGCGCGCCCTGTACGCCGAGTCGATGCGGCAGAACAAGCTCCACAAGTACATGGAGTTCCTGTCCGACGCGGCCTCCTACCGGCCGATGTTCGACTCGCCCGAGGAGGTCACCGAGCCGCCCGCGCCGGTCTTCCTGGCGCGCGGGCCGAAGCGGCCGCGGGTGGTCTGCCACACCGGCATGTCGGCGCTGGGCGGCGTGCACGAGTTCGCCCGCTTCGCCGCCTCCTTCAACGGCAGCCACGACGTGATCGCGCTGCCGCTGCCCGGCTACCGGGACGGGGAGCAGCTGCCGGCCGGCCTGGAGGCCTCGCTGGACTGGCAGGCCAGGACACTGGTCGAGGTCGCCGGGGACGCTCCGTTCGTGCTCCTCGGGCACTCCGGCGGCGGGCTGCTCGCCCACGCGCTGACCCGCCGGCTGGAGGCGATGGGCGTGCCGGTGGCCGGCGTGGTGCTGGTGGACACCTATCCGATGGACCGTCCGATGCACCAGGAGTGGCTGTCGGAGCTGACCGAGGGCACCTTCGGGCGTGAGGAGCTGGCCGTGCCGATGACCGACACCCGGCTCACCGCCCAGGCCTGGTACGGCCGGATGTACCTCGGCTTCCGGGCCGAGGAGGTCGCCGCCGCCACCCTGGTGGTCCGGGCCTCCGACCCGATCGGCGAGTGGACCCGGGAGGACGACTGGCGCGCCACCTGGGACCGGCCGCACCGTACGGTCGACGTCCCCGGCAACCACTTCACGGTGATGATGGAACACGGCGCCACGACCGCCGCGGCCGTCCGGGAGTGGCTGGACACCCTGGTCGAGCCCGGTGGTGCGCAGGCCGCCGAAGGGTGACCGGACGCGGAACCGCCCGGGAGCGTCTCGTACGCTCCCGGGCGGTTCCGTCCGCGGGCCGCCGGCTCAGGCGCGGTACGCGACCCGCAGCGGCAGGCGCTTGAGGCCCAGCACGAAGTTGAACCGGGTGTGCCACTCCAGCTCCGTGGAGGCCGGCTCGATCCTCCCGTAGCGCCGCAGCAGCTCGGTGATGGTCAGGCAGACCTCGGTCCGGCCGAGCATCGCGGCGATGCAGTAGTGCGGTCCGGAGCCGAAGGCGAGCGACTTCACGCCCTCGCGGCGCAGGTCCAGGCGGTCCGGGTCGGGGAACCTCGCCGGGTCGCGGTGGGCGGCGCCGAGGATCGCCAGGACGACGTCGCCGGCCGGGATGCGCTGCCCGGAGAGGACGAGGTCGTCGGTCAGGTGCCGCAGGATGACCTGCACCGTGGAGTTGTAGCGGGCCAGCTCCTCGAAGCAGTCGCCCATCATCCCCGGGTTCGCCCGCAGCAGCTCCAGCTGGTCGGGGTTGGTCAGCAGGGCGTGCATGCTGTTGCCGATGACGTTGATCGTGGTCTCGTGCCCGGCGTTGAACAGCAGCAGCACCTGGGCGATCACGTCCTCGTCGCTGAGCCCCTCGCCGTCCTCGTCCTTCGCCATCAGCATGGTCAGGACGTCGTCCCGGGGCTCGGCCCGGCGCAGCTCCATCTGGTGCCGGATGTAGGCGCTGAACTCCGGCTCGGCCTGGTTCATCGCGTCCCGCATCCGCGGGGTGATCAGCGGGTCGATGATGTTGGCGATCGCGTTCGTCCACTTGAGGCACTTGTCCGCGTCCTCGATCGGAATGCCCAGCAGGCCGCAGATCACCGCGACCGGGACGGGGGCGGCGAGCTGCTCGATCAGGTCGACCTCGCCCTCGCCCATGTCGTCGATCAGCCGGTTGACGATGCGCAGGATCTCCGGCTCCAGGCGCTGCACGGCGCGCGGCGTCACCGCCCGGGCGATGATGCGGCGCAGCTTGCGGTGCTCCTCGCCGTGCTTCACCAGCATCCAGCGGCTCAGGCTGCGCATCGCCGGGCTGTCGGGACCGCCGCGCTGCTCCGCGAACGCCGGATCCGTGGTGACGCTGGAGGACGCCTGCGGGGAGCGCAGGAACGCGTCCACGTCGTCGTACCGGCTGAGCGTCCAGAATCCGTACGGCGAATGGTGAATGGGTTCCGTCTCGCGCAGCCGCCGATAGTAGGCGTATCTGTTCCTATGGAGCTGCGGATCGTTGAGGTCGAAGAGAACCCTGGTCCTTTGCCGCTCCACCATGACCCGGCCAATCATCGCGAGGAAATTTTTCCCCCAGGCTCCGGCGGACGGTGATGAGGGGTCAACCCCTATCCTTCCCGGCGGCGTGCTGGTTAAGGGGGAATCCTTGAGGCTAGGGGTGGTTGACGGCGCCGGGCCACGATTAGCCTGCGTCGGGCGGGACCGGTGAATTGGGCGGCTGGTGCACGCGGCGGCGGCGAAAGTCCAGGAATTCCCTCAACGGGCCGGCCGGTCGTCTCCGTCTATTCGTCGCGCCATCCGTGGAAGAGGGTTTCACCAGATGGTTGATAAGGATACGCTTCGCGATTATCTGAAGCGGGTCACCGCCGATCTCCACCGGACCAGGCAACGCCTGGCCGATTTCGAGGCGGCGGACGCCGAACCGCTGGCGATCATCGGGATGAGTTGCCGGTTCCCCGGCGGCGTCCGTTCACCGGAGGACCTCTGGCGGCTGGTCGCCGACGGCGCCGACGCCATCGGCCCCTTCCCGGAGGACCGCGGCTGGGCCCTCGACCACCTCTTCGACGACGACCCGGACCGGGCCGCGACCAGCTACGTGCGCGAGGGCGGCTTCGTCACCGGGGCCACCGAGTTCGACCCCGGGTTCTTCGACATCTCGCCGCGCGAGGCGCTGGCGATGGACCCGCAGCAGCGGCTGCTGCTCCAGGCGTGCTGGGAGGCCGTCGAGCGCGCCCGCCTCGACCCCACCTCGCTGCGCGGCAGCGACACCGGCGTCTTCATCGGCGCCGGCGACCAGAAGTACACCGCGCTGGTCGCCGGGTCGCCGCACGAGGGCGGCGAGGGCTACCTGCTCACCGGCGGCGCCAGCGCCGTCATCTCGGGCCGGGTCTCCTACGCGATGGGCCTGGAGGGCCCCGCGATCACCGTGGACACCGCCTGCTCCTCCTCGCTGGTCGCGCTCCACCTGGCCGCCCGTTCGGTGCGCCAGGGCGAGTGCTCGCTGGCGCTGGTCGGCGGCGTCACCGTCATGGCCACCCCGGGTGTGTTCACCGAGTTCAGCAAGCAGCGCGGGCTGGCCGGGGACGGCCGGTGCAAGTCCTTCGCCGCCGCGGCCGACGGCACCGGCTGGTCCGAGGGCGTCGGCGTGCTCCTGGTGGAGCGGCTCTCCGACGCACGCCGGCTCGGGCACCCGGTGCTCGCCGTGGTGCGCGGCTCGGCGGCCAACCAGGACGGCGCCTCCAACGGGCTCACCGCCCCCAACGGGCCGTCCCAGCAGCGGGTCGTCATGCAGGCCCTGGCCAGCGCCAAGCTGTCCACCGGGGACGTCGACCTGGTCGAGGCGCACGGCACCGGCACCGAGCTGGGCGACCCGATCGAGGCCCAGGCCCTGCTGGCCACCTACGGCCAGGGCCGGGCGCAGGACCGTCCGCTGTGGCTCGGCTCGGTCAAGTCCAACATCGGGCACGCCCAGGCCGCGGCCGGCGTGGCCAGCGTGATCAAGACCGTGATGGCGCTGCGGCACGGCGTGCTGCCGGCCACCCTGCACGTGGACGGACCGACCCCGCACGTGGACTGGTCGGCCGGCGCGGTGGAACTGCTCACCGAGTCCCGGCCCTGGCCGCGCGGCGCCGAGCCGCGCCGCGCGGGCGTCTCCTCGTTCGGCATCAGCGGCACCAACGCCCACATCATCCTGGAGGAGGCCGACGAGCCCGCGGCCGACGAGCCCGGGGCGGCGGAGGCCGGGGCGGCGGAGGCCGTGGCAGGCCCGGCCGGCGGGGAACTCCCCTTCGTCCTCGGCGCCAAGAGCGAGGCCGCGCTGCGCGGCCAGGCCGCGCGGCTGCGCGCCCTGCTGACGGCCGACCCGGCGGTGCACCCGGCGGACCTCGGCCGCTCGCTGGCCGTCACCCGCGCCGCGCTGAGCCACCGCGCGGTGGTCGTCGCGGCCGACCGCGCCGGCCTGGAGGCCGGCCTGGCCGCCCTGGAGGACGGCACCGAGAGCGGCCGGGTGGTGCGCGGCACCGCCGCCCGCAGGAGCGGCAAGCTGGCCTTCCTGTTCACCGGCCAGGGCGCCCAGCGCGCCCGGATGGGCGCCGAACTGGCCGCCGCCCAGCCCGTGTTCGCCGAGGCCCTGGCCGAGGTGTGCGAACGGCTGGACCCGCACTTCGACCCGCCGCTGCGCGCCGTGCTCGACGCCGAGCCCGGCAGCGACACCGCCGCGCTGCTCGACCGGACCGCCTACACCCAGGCCGCGCTGTTCGCCGTCGAGGTGGCGCTGTACCGCCTGGCGACCGCCTTCGGCCCGGCCCCCGACTTCCTGCTCGGTCACTCGGTCGGCGAGGTCGCCGCCGCCCACGTCGCGGGCGCGCTCCCGCTGGACGACGCCTGCACCCTGGTCGCCGCGCGCGGCCGGCTGATGCAGGCGATGCCCGAGGGCGGCGCGATGCTCGCCGTCGGCGCGGACGAGGCGCGGGTCCGCGAGGACCTGGCCGCGGTGGCCGACCGGGTCGCCGTCGCCGCCGTCAACGGGCCGGCCTCGACGGTCGTCTCCGGCGACCGCGAAGCGGTCCTGGCGCTCGCCGCCACCTGGCGCGAACGCGGCCTGCGCACCCGCGAGCTGCGGGTCTCGCACGCCTTCCACTCGCCGCACATGGACGGCATGCTGGCGGAGTTCCGCGAGGTCGTCGCGGGGCTCGCGTTCCGGCCGCCGGTGATCCCGGTGGTCTCCAACCTCACCGGCGCCCCCGTCGGCGCCGAGCAGCTGGCCGACCCGGACCACTGGGCCCGGCAGGTCCGCGAGACCGTCCGGTTCGCCGACGGGGTCCGGCACCTGGACGCGCAGGGCGTCACCCGCTACCTCGAACTCGGGCCCGACGGCGTGCTCACCGCCATGGCCCGGGAGAGCCTCGCCCACCGCGAGGACACCGTCTTCCTGGCCCCGCTGCTGCGCCGCGACCGGCCCGAGCCGCTGAGCGTCGCCACCGCGCTGGCCGGCCTGCACGTGCACGGCGGCGCCGTCGACTGGGCCGCCGTCTTCGGTGACGGACGCCTGCTGGACCTGCCGACCTACGCCTTCGAGACCGCGCCGTACTGGCCCAACACCGCCTCCTGGCGCGGCGACGTCACCGCGGCGGGCCTGAGCGCCATCGGCCACCCGATGATCGGCGCCGGAATCTCGCTCGCCGGCGGGGACGAACTGCTGTTCACCGCACGGCTGTCCGCCGACGCCCACCCGTGGCTGGCCGACCACCGGGTGCACGGCCGGGTCGTCGTTCCCGGCACCGCCTTCGTCGAACTCGCCGTCCACGCGGGCGACCAGGTCGGCTGCGGGGACCTCGACGAGCTGGTCCTGGAGGCCCCGCTGGCGCTGCCCGACCGCGGCGCGGTCCAGGTCCAGGTGGCGGTCGGCGCCGCCGGCCCGGACGGCCGCCGCACCGTCACGGTGCACGCCCGGCCCGAGGAGCGGGCCGACGACAACTGGTCGGAGCGGCCCTGGACCCGGCACGCGACCGGCGTGCTGGCCCCCACCGCCGACGGCGCGGCGGCCGAGCCGGCCCCGCAGCAGTGGCCCCCCGCAGACGCCGCCCCGGCCGACGCGGACGCCGTGTACGAGCTGCTGGAGACGGCCGGACTGGCGTACGGCCCGGCCTTCCGCGGCCTGGCCGCCGCCTGGCGCCACGGTGACGCGATCCTGCTGGAGGCCCGGGCCGGAGACCCCGAGGAGGCCCGCCGCTACGGCCTGCACCCGGCGCTGCTGGACGCCGTCCTGCACGCGCTCGCGGTCCGTTCGACGGCCGACGGGGGAGCCGACGGCACCCCGCTCACCGCCGGACTGCCGTTCTCCTGGACCGGGGTCGCCCTGCGCGCCTCCGGCGCCCCCGGCGTCCGGGCCCGGATCACCCCGCTGGGTGAGGACGCGCTCTCCCTGGTCGCCTGGGACGGCGACGGCCGGCCGGTCGTCACCGTCGAGCGCCTCGTGCTGCGCGCGGCCGCCCCCGCCGGTCCGTCCGCCGACCCGGCCGGGCTGTACCGGGTGGACTGGCGGCGCCCGGCCGACGGCGGCACCGCGGTCGCCGTGCCCGCGGACCTCGCGCTGCTGGACGCCGAGGACGCCTTGGCCGCGGCCGTCGACGAGGACGGCCACGTGCCCGGAATCGTGGTGCTGCCATGCCCGGCCGGCTCGGCGCAGGAGGCCGTCGCCCGGGTGCTGACGGTGCTCCAGGACTGGCTGGCCGACGACCGCTTCACGCCCGCCCGCCTGGTGGTGTTCACCCGCGACGCGGTCGCCGCCGCCCCCGGCGACCCGGTCGCCGACCCGGCCGGCGCCGCCGCCTGGGGCCTGGTGCGCACCGCGCAGACCGAGCACCCCGACCGCTTCGTCCTGCTGGACGCCCCCGCCGGGGTGCCGGTGCCGACCGAGGTGCTGACCGCCGCCGTCGCCTGCGGCGAACCCCAACTGGCGCTGCGCGACGGCGAACTCGCCGCCGCCCGCCTGGTCCGCGCGGCCGTGCCCGCCGGCCTGCCGGCCCCGGCCGGAGCCGGGGCCTGGCGGCTGGACACCCGCGACCCGGGCACCCTGGAGGCCCTCGAACTGCTGCCGGTCGACCCGGCCGCCCCGCTGGCCCCCGGCGCGGTGCGGCTCGGCGTGCGCGCGGCGGGCCTGAACTTCCGCGACGTGCTGGGCGCGCTCGGCATGTACCCGGGCGAGGTCGTGCTCGGCGGCGAGGCCGCCGGCGTGGTGCTGGAGGTCGGACCGGACGTCGAGGGCCTGCGCCCGGGCGACCGGGTGTTCGGCCTCTGCCCGGCCGCGTTCGGCCCCGTCGCCGTCACCGACCACCGGCTGCTCGCGCCGATGCCCGCGCACTGGTCCTTCGCCGAGGCCGCGGCCGTCCCGATCGCCTACGCCACCGCCTACTACGGCCTGGTGGACCTGGCCGGCCTCCGGGCCGGCGAGTCGGTGCTGATCCACGCCGCCGCGGGCGGCGTCGGCACCGCCGCCGTCCAGGTCGCCCGACACCTGGGCGCCGAGGTCTACGGCACCGCCAGCCCGGCCAAGTGGGAGGCGGTGCGCGCCCTGGGTGTCGCCGCCGACCGGATCGCCTCCTCCCGGGACACCGGCTTCGCCCGGCGCTTCGCCGAGGCCACCGACGGCCGCGGCATGGACGTGGTGCTGGACGCCCTGGCCGGCGAGTTCGTCGACGCCTCGCTCGACCTGCTGCCGCGCGGCGGCCGCTTCATCGAGATGGGCAAGACCGACGTCCGCGACCCCGGCGAGGTCGCCGCCCGCCACCGCGGCGTGCGCTACCAGGCCTTCGACCTGATCGAGGCCGGCCCCGAGCGGATCGGCGAGATCCTCGCCACCCTGCTGGAGCTGTTCCGCGCCGGCGAGCTGCGGCTGCCGCCGCTGCGCGCCTGGGACGTGCGCACCGCCCCCGAGGCGTTCCGCCACATCGGCCAGGCCCGCCAGATCGGCAAGGTCGTCCTCACCCTGCCGCGCGCCTTCGACCCGGACGGCACCGTCCTGGTCACCGGCGGCACCGGCGGCCTCGGCCGGGGCCTCGCCGAGCACCTGGCGACCGCCCACGGCGTCCGCCACCTCACCCTGCTCAGCCGTACCGGGCCCGCCGCCGAGGGCGCCGCCGCGCTCACCGAGGCGCTGGCCGAACGGGGCGCGCAGGTCGAACTGCTCGCCTGCGACGCCGCCGACCGGGACGCGCTCGCCGCGGTGCTCGCCGGGCTCACCCGCCCGCTGACCGGGGTGTTCCACCTGGCCGGCGTGGTGGACGACGCCGTGGTCACCGGGCTGACCCCGCAGCGCGCCGCCGCCGTCCTGCGCGCCAAGGCGGACGCCGCCGCGCACCTGGACGAGCTGACCCGGCACGCCGACCTGGCGGCCTTCGTGCTCTACTCCTCTGCCGCCGGCACCCTGGGCAGCGCCGGGCAGGCCGGCTACGCCGCCGCCAACGCCTACCTCGACGCCCTCGCCCACCGCCGCCGCGCCGCCGGGCTGCCCGCGCTGTCGCTGGCCTGGGGCGCGTGGCAGGACACCGCCGGCATGACCAGCCGGCTGACCGGGGCCGAGCGCGAGCGCATCGCCCGCTCCGCCTTCCCGCCGCTCTCCGTCGAGCGCGGCCTCGCGGCCCTGGACGCGGCGCTCGCCCTGCCCCACCCGGCGCTGGTCGCCACCGGGCTGGACCAGGCGGCCCTGGCCGCCGGCGCGGGGTCGCTGCCGCCGCTGCTGCGCGAACTCGTCCGCGGCGGCACCCGGCGCGTCTCCGGCGCCGACCCGGCCGCCGCCGGTTCGACCCTCGGCCGCCGGCTGGCCGGACTCGGCGCGGAGGACCGGCTCCGGCTGCTGCTGGAGCAGGTGCGCGGCCAGGCCGCCGCCGTGCTCGGCTTCGCCGGGCCCGAACCGGTCGACCCGAACCGGGCGTTCAAGGAGCTCGGGGTCGACTCGCTGACCGCGGTCGAGCTGCGCAACCGGCTCTCCGCCGTCACCGGGCTGCGGCTGCCGGCCACCCTGGTCTTCGACCACCCGACCCCGGCGCTGCTCGCCGAGGAGCTCGGTCGCGAACTGCTCGGCGCGTCCGAGCCCGAGCCCGCGTCCGGGACCGCCACCGCCGGCCCGGCCCCGGTGGCCGCCACCGGCCCGGCCGACGACCCGCTGGCGATCATCGGCATGAGCTGCCGACTGCCCGGCGGCGCCGACACCCCCGAGGGGCTGTGGCGGATCGTCAGCCAGGGCGTGGACGCCATGACCCCGGTGCCCACCGACCGCGGCTGGGACCTCGGAGCCTTCCCGGAGGGCTTCGCGGACGGCCTCGACGGCGGCTTCGTCGACGGCCTGGCCGACTTCGACCCCGCCTTCTTCGGCATCAGCCCGCGCGAGGCCCTGGCGATGGACCCGCAGCAGCGGCTGCTGCTGGAGACGGCCTGGGAGGCGATCGAGAGCGCCGGGATCGACCCGACCACGCTGCACGGCAGCCCGACCGGCGTCTTCGTCGGAAACGCCACCACCGGCTACAGCGTCGGCGCCACCGAGGTGCCCGAGGGCATCGGCCCGCACCTGATGCTCGGCACCGCCGCCTCCGTCACCTCCGGCCGGGTCGCGTACACCCTCGGCCTGGAGGGCCCGGCGCTGTCCATCGACACCGCCTGCTCCTCCTCGCTGGTGGCGCTGCACACGGCGGGCGAGGCGCTCGGGCGCGGCGACTGCTCGCTCGCGCTGGTCGGCGGCGTGACCCTGATGGTCGTGCCGACCATGTTCGTCGAGGGCACCCAGGGCGGCGCGGTCTCCACCGACGGCCGCTGCAAGGCCTTCGCCGCCGCCGCCGACGGCACCGGCTGGGGCGAGGGCGCCGGCATGCTGCTGGTCGAGCGGCTCTCCGACGCCCGCCGCAACGGCCACCGGGTGCTGGCCCTGGTCCGCGGCACCGCCGTCAACCACGACGGCGCCAGCAACGGGCTGACCGCCCCCAGCGGCCGGGCCCAGCAGAAGGTCATCCGGCAGGCGCTGAGCGCCGCCCGGCTCGCCCCCGGCGACGTCGACGCCATCGAGGCGCACGGCACCGGCACCGAGCTGGGCGACCCGATCGAGGCACGGGCGCTCCAGGCCGTCTACGGCCGGGACCGGGAGGCCGACCGCCCGGTGTGGCTCGGCTCGGTCAAGTCCAACATCGGGCACACCCAGTCCGCGGGCGGCGTCGCCGCCGTGATCAAGATGGTCCAGGCGATGCGGCACGACCTGCTGCCCGCCACCCTGCACGTGGACGAGCCGACCCCGCACGTGGACTGGTCGGCGGGCGCGCTGCGCCTGCTCACCGAGCCGGTGCCGTGGCCGCGGGGCGGTCGCACCCGCCGGGCGGGCGTCTCCTCGTTCGGCATGAGCGGCACCAACGTCCACGTGATCCTGGAGGAGGCGCCGGAGCAGGCCGAGGCCCCGGCGCGGCCGGCCGCCCCGTCCCTGGACGGCGCCCCCACCCCCTGGCTGCTGTCCGCCCGCGGCGAGGCCGCGCTGCGCGCGCAGGCTGCACGGCTGCTCGAACACCTCTCCACCCGGGCGGAGCTGACGGACCGTCAGATCGCCGGAGCGCTGTCGTCCGGCCGCTCCGCCTTCGACCACCGCGCGGTGCTCCTCGCCGACGACCGGGACTCCTTCACCGAGCTGCTGACGGCGCTCGCCGAGGACCGGACGGCCGAGGGCCTGGTGCGCGGCGTCGCCGCCGCCGGGGGCCGCACCGTGTTCGTCTTCCCCGGCCAGGGCACCCAGTGGGCCGGCATGGCCGCCGGTCTGCTGGAGGCCTCCGAGGTCTTCCGCGACTCCGTCCGGGCCTGTGACGCCGCCCTGGCCCAGTACGCCGACTGGTCGGTGGAGGACGTGCTGCGCGGCGCCGAGGACGCCCCGCCGATCGAGCGGATGGACGTCGTCCAGCCCGTGCTGTTCACCATGATGGTGTCGCTGGCCGCGCTCTGGCGCTCGCACGGCATCACCCCCGCCGCCGTGGTCGGGCACTCCCAGGGGGAGATCGCGGCGGCCCACGTCGCGGGCGCGCTCACGCTGTCCGACGCGATGCGGATCGTCGCGCTGCGCAGCCGGCTGCTCCTGGCGCTCGCCGGGCAGGGCGCCATGGCGTCGGTCTCGCTGCCCGAGGACGAGGTGGCCACCCGGATCGAGGCCTGGCCGGGTGAGCTGCACATCGCCGCCGTCAACGGCCCGCGCTCGATCGTGGTCGCCGGAGACCCGGGGACGGTCGACGGGTTCGTCGAGGCGCTGGCCGCCGAGGACGTGCGGGTGCGCAAGGTCCGGGTCAACGGCGCCGGCCACTCGCCGCAGGTCGAGCCGCTGCGCGAGGCCGTGCTGGAGGCGCTGGCCGGCATCGAGCCGCGGCCCGCCCGGACGGCCTTCTACTCCACCGTGACCGGCGGCGCGCTCGACACCACCGAGCTGGGCACCGCCTACTGGTACCGCAACATGCGCGAGCCCGTCCGGTTCGCCCACGCCGTCCGCTCCCTGCTGGAGGACGGCTACCGCACCTTCGTCGAGTCCAGCCCGCACCCGGTGCTGGGCCCCGGCGTGCAGGAGGCCGCCGAGGAACTCCCCGGCACCGGCGAGGTGACCGTGGTCGGCACCCTGCGCCGCGACGAGGGCGGCCCGGCCCGGTTCCTGCGCTCGCTCGCCGAGGCGCACGTCCACGGCGCCCGCCCGGACTGGTCCGCGGTCCTCGGCGGCGCCCCGGCCACCGCCGTCGAGCTGCCCACCTACGCGTTCCAGCGGCAGCGCTACTGGCTCGACCTGCCGACGGCGCACGGCGCCGCGGCCGGCGACGCCCTGCGCGACCCGGCCGAGGAGCGGTTCTGGGCGGCGGTCTCCGAGGCCGACCCGGCCGGGCTGGCCGAGGCACTCGGCGTGGACGACCCGGACGCCCGCGCCGCGCTGGCCGCCGCCGCGCCCGCGCTGCCGGTGCTCTCCTCCTGGCGGGCGCGACGCCGGGACGGCTCCACCATCGACAACTGGCGCTACCGGGTGCGCTGGCGGCGCATCGCCCGCACCGAGGGCGCCGAACTCTCCGGCACCTGGCTGCTGGTCGTCCCGGGCGGCGAGGACGACGGGACCGCCGCGTTCTGCGCGCGGGCGCTCGGCGAGCACGGGGCCCGCGTGGTGACCGTCTCGCCCGCCGCCGACGACCCGTCCGGCGACGGCCTCGGCGAGCGGATCGCCGAGGCGGTGGCCGAGGGGCCGGCCGGCGTGCTCTCCCTGCTGGCCCTGGACGAGGAGACCCACCCGGACCACCCGGTGCTCTCCCGCGGGCTGGCCCGCACCCTCGCCCTGGTCCGGGCCGTGGAGGCGGCCGGCGGCACGGCACCGCTCTGGATCGCCACCCGGGGCGCGGTCTCGGTGGGGGCCGCCGACCCGCTGACCCGCCCGGAGCAGGCCGGCGCCTGGGGCCTCGGCCTGACCGCCGGACTGGAACTCACCGGCCGTCGGATCGGCCTGCTCGACCTGCCCGCCGACCCGGACGACCGCGCCCTCGCCCGGGTGGCCGCCGTGCTCCACGGCGGCTCCGGCGAGGACCAGGTGGCCCTGCGGGCCGCCGGCGTCTTCGGCCGCCGGATGGTCCGGGCCCCGCGCGAGGACGCCGCGGGCACGGACGGCTGGCAGCCCCGCGGCACCGTCCTGGTCACCGGCGGGACGGGCGCCGTCGGCGGCCACGTGGCCCGCTGGCTGGCCCGGGCCGGCGCCGAACGGCTGGTGCTGGCCGGCCGGCGCGGACCGGCCGCCCCCGGCGCCGCGGAGCTGGCCGCGGAGCTGACCGCGCTCGGCGCCGAGGTCCGGATCGAGGCCGTGGACGTCACCGACCGCTCCGCCGTCGCCGCCCTGCTGGCGCGGCTGCCGGAGCTCACCGCCGTCGTGCACGCGGCCGGCGTCGCCCAGAGCACGCCCGTGCTGCACACCGACGTCGCGGAACTGGCCGCCACCCTGGAGGCCAAGGTCGCCGGCGCCGTCCACCTGCACGAACTCGCCGGGGACGACCTGGAGGCCTTCGTCCTGTTCTCCTCCGGCGCGGCCGTCTGGGGCGGCAGCGGCCAGGCCGCCTACGCGGCCGCCAACGCCCGCCTGGACGCGCTCGCCCAGTACCGGCGCTCGCTCGGGCTGCGCGCCACCTCGGTCGCCTGGGGCGGCTGGGCCGGCGGCGGCATGGCCACCGACGAGGCGATGGCCGTCCTCGGCCGGCGGGGCCTGGCCCTGATGGACCCGCAGCTCGCGGTCACCGCGCTCGGCCAGGCGCTCGCCGACGACGAGACCCTGCTGACCGTCGCCGACATCGACTGGGCCGCCTTCGCCCCGGCCTACAGCGCCGCCCGCGAGCGGCCGCTGATCGACGAGATCCCCGAGGCCCGGGAGGCGCTCGCCGACTCCGGGCCGCAGACCGCGGCGCCCGCCGGCGAGGGCGAGTTCGCCCAGCGGCTGGCCGCCCTCCCCGCGGGCGAGCGCGGCCGGGTCGTCCTCGACCTGGTCCGCACCCACACCGCCGCCGTGCTCGGCTACCCCGGACCCGGGGACGTCGAGCCCGCCCGGGCGTTCCGCGAGGTCGGCCTGGACTCGATCATGGCGGTCGAGGTCCGCAACCGGCTGCGCACCGCCACCGGGCTGCGGCTGCCGGCCACCATGGTCTTCGACCACCCGACGCCGGCCGCCGTCGCCGACCACCTGGCCACCCTGCTGCTCGGCGCCCCGGCCACCGCGGCCCCCGCGCCGGAGCACGGCGCGGCGCCCGCGGACGACGACCCGATCGCCATCGTCGGCATCGGCTGCCGCTTCCCCGGCGGCGTCCGCTCCCCGGAGGACCTGTGGGAGCTGGTGCTGGGCCGCCAGGACGCCGTCACCCCGTTCCCCGCCGACCGCGGCTGGGACCTGGACGCGCTCTACCACCCCGACCCGGACCGGCCCGGCACCACCTACGTCCGCGAGGGCGGCTTCCTGGAGGGCGCCGGCCACTTCGACGCCGAGTTCTTCGGCATCAGCCCGCGCGAGGCGATCACCCTGGACCCCCAGCAGCGGGTGCTGCTGGAGGCGGCCTGGGAGGCGCTGGAGCGGGCCCGGATCAACCCGGCGACGATGGCCGGCGCCAAGGCCGGCGTCTACGTCGGCACCTCCTTCCAGGGCTACGGCGTGGACGCGCAGGACGGCATCGCCGCCTCCGAGGGCTTCTTCCTGGCCGGGACGGGCACCGCCGCGGTGTCCGGGCGGCTCGCGTACACGCTCGGCCTGGAGGGCCCGGCGGTCACCGTGGACACCGCCTGCTCCTCCTCGCTGGTGGCGCTGCACCTCGCCTGGCAGGCGGTGCGCAACGGCGAGTGCACGCTGGCCCTGGCCGGCGGCGTCACCGTGCTGCCCACCCCGGTCTCCTTCACCGAGTTCAGCCGCCAGCGCGGACTGGCGCCGGACGGCCGCTGCAAGGCGTTCGCCGCCTCCGCCGACGGCACCAACTGGGGCGAGGGCGTCGGCGTGGTGGTCCTGGAGCGCCTCTCGGAGGCGCGCCGCAACGGCCACCCCGTGCTCGCCCTGTACACCGGCTCGGCGACCAACCAGGACGGCGCCTCCAACGGCCTGACCGCGCCCAACGGGCCGTCCCAGCAGCGGGTCATCCGCCAGGCGCTGGCCAGCGCCGGGGTGCGGCCGAGCGACATCGACCTGGTCGAGGCGCACGGCACCGGGACCTCGCTCGGCGACCCGATCGAGGCCCAGGCCGTGATCGCGACGTACGGTCAGGACCGCCCCGAGGACCGGCCGGTCGGGCTCGGCTCGCTGAAGTCCAACATCGGGCACACCCAGTCCGTCTCCGGCGTCGCCGGTGTGATCAAGACCGTGATGGCGCTGCGCGCCGGCGTCCTGCCGCCGACCCTGTTCGCCGAGGAGCCGACCCCGCACGTCGACTGGAGCGCGGGCCGGGTCGAGCTGCTGACCGAGGCCCGCCCCTGGCCGAGCACCGAGGGCCCGCGCCGGGCCGGCGTCTCCTCCTTCGGCGGGACCGGCACGAACGCCCACGCCGTCCTGGAGCAGGCCCCGGAGCCCGAGGAGGAGCCGCGCGCGGAACGCGCGGCCGGCACGCTGCCCTTCGTGCTCTCCGCCCGCGGCCCGCAGGCCCTGCGCGAGCAGGCCGAACGGCTGCTGGCACACCTGGACGCCGAGCCCGCGGCGGACCTCGGCGACCTCGCCTACTCGCTGGCGACCACCCGCACCCCGTTCGCCGAGCGCGCCGTGGTGCTCGCCGCCGACCGGGCCGAGCTGCGCGGCGGCCTCGCCGGGCTGGCCGCGGGGCAGACCCCCGAGGGCACCCCGACCGGCTCGGCCGTGAACGGCCGCACCGTGTTCGTGTTCGCCGGCCAGGGCGCCCAGTGGGCCGGCATGGCCGCCGGGCTGATGGACTCCTCGGAGGTCTTCGCCGAGCACATCGCCGCCTGCGACGAGGCGCTCGCCCCGTACACCGACTGGTCGTTGGTGGACGTGGTGCGCGGCGTCGAGGGCGCGGCCGCGCTGGACCGCGTCGACGTGGTGCAGCCGGCCCTGTGGGCGATGATGGTCTCGCTCGCCGCGGTCTGGCGCTCCTGGGGCGTCGAACCGGACGCGGTGATCGGCCACTCGCAGGGCGAGATCGCGGCCGCCTGCGTGATCGGCGCGCTGTCGCTGGAGGACGCCGCCCGGGTGGTGGCCGTGCGCAGCCGGGCGATCACCGCGCTGTCCGGCAAGGGCGGCATGGTCTCGGTCGCGCTCCCCGCCGCGAAGGCCGGGGAACGGATCGCCCCGTGGGCGGGGCGGATCTCCGTCGCCGCCGTCAACGGGCCCTCCTCCGTGGTGGTCTCGGGCGAGACCGGGGCCCTGGAGGAGTTCTTCGCCGGCTGCGAGGCGGACGGGGTCCGGGTCCGCCGGATCGCGGTCGACTACGCCTCGCACTCGGCCCAGGTCGAGGCCGTCGAGCAGCGGCTGGTCGCGGAACTCGCCGGGATCACCCCGCGTTCCTCCGCGGTCTCCTTCTACTCCACCGCGCTCGGCCGCTGGACGGACTCCGCCGAGCTGGACGCCGGGTACTGGTACCGCAACCTGCGCAACACGGTCGGCTTCGAGCAGGCCGTGCGCGCCGTCGCGGCCGAGGGCTACCGGCACTTCGTCGAGGCCAGCCCGCACCCGATGCACACCGTCGGCATCCAGGAGACCCTGGACGACCTGGACGAGGCCGTCACCGGCGGCGGCGCCGTGGTCGGCTCGCTGCGGCGCGACCAGGGCGGCCTGGACCGGCTGTGGACCTCCGCCGCCGAGGCGCACGTGCGCGGCCTCGCCGTGGACTGGGCGCAGCTGCTCGGCGGCCTCGGCGCCCGCACCGTCGACCTGCCCACCTACGCCTTCCAGAGCAGGCGCTACTGGCTCGGCGGCTCCGGGGCCGGCTCCGGCGCGGCCGAGGCCGCCACGGCCGGGCTCGGCGCCACCGGGCACCCGCTGCTCGGCGCCGCCGCCGACCTCGCCGGGCTGGACGCCGTCCTGATGACCGGCCGGCTCTCCCGCCGCTCCCAGCCCTGGCTGGCCGACCACGCCGTGCTCGGCACCGTCCTGCTGCCCGGTACGGCCTTCGTCGAGATCGCGGTGCAGGCCGGCGCGCAGGTCGGCTGCGGCCACGTCGAGGAGCTCACCCTGGAGACCCCGCTGCTCCTGCCGGAGCACGGCGCGGTACGCCTGCAGGCCGTCGTCCAGGCCCCGGACGCCGCGGGACGCCGGATGCTGAGCGTCTACTCCCGGCCGGACGACGGCACGGCCGCCGCCGGCACCGACGGCTGGACCCGGCACGCCACCGCGACCCTGGCCCCGGAGCCGCCCGCCCCGGCGTTCGACCTCGCCCAGTGGCCGCCGCGGGACGCCGAGCCGATCGACCTCGGCGGCTTCTACCAGGAGCTGGAGGCGCGCGGCTACGCGTACGGGCCGACCTTCCAGGGCCTGCGCGCCGCCTGGCGCCTGGACGAGCAGATCTTCGCCGAGGTGTCCCTGCCGGAGCCGGGCCCGGACGCCGAGCGCTTCGGCGTCCACCCGGCGCTGCTGGACGCGGCGCTGCACGGCATCGGCATGCTGCGGGCGCTGCGCGAGTCCGAGCGCGGCGAACGGGCCCGGGCCGAGCTGCCGTTCGCCTGGCGCGGGGTCGGCTGCCACCAGCGGGGCGTCACCTCGCTGCGGGTCCGGCTGGCCTTCGCCGAGGCGGACGGGATCACCCTCCAGGCCGCGGACGACACCGGGCTCGCCGTCGCCTCGGTCGAGGCGCTGGTCTCCCGGCCGGTGCCGGACGGCCTCGGCACCGCCCCGGCCCCCGGACAGTCGCTGTTCCAGGTGGAGTGGACCGGGGCCGCCCCGGCCGGGGACACCCGGCCCGGCCGCCTGCTGCTGGCCGGTGACGACCCGTCCGGGCTCGCCGAGCGGCTCACCGCCGCCGGCGCCCCGCCCGAGCGCCACCGGGACCTGGCCGCGGTGGCGGCGGCGCTCAGCGGCACCGACGAGCCCGCGACCGTCCTGGTCCCGCTCGCCGGCGCCACCGGCGGTGACCCGGCCGAGGCGGTCCGCACCGTCACCCACACGGCGCTGGCGCTGGCCCAGCAGTGGCTCGCCGACGACCGCTTCGGCTCCTCCCGCCTGGTGCTGGTCACCCGGGGCGCCGTCGCGGCCGACCCGGCCGAGGCCCCCGCCGACCTGCCCGCGGCGGCGGCCTGGGGCCTGCTGAAGTCCGCCCAGTCCGAGCACCCCGGCCGGTTCGTGCTGCTCGACGAGGACGGCCACGAGGACACCGCCCCCGCCCTGCTCGCCGCGCTGGGCACCGACGAGCCCCAGGCCGCGCTGCGGTCCGGCGCCGTGCGGGTGCCGAGGCTGGCCCGACTGGCCGTACCGGCCCGGCCGGACACCCCGGTGTTCGACCCGGACGGCACCGTGCTGATCACCGGCGGCACCGGCACCCTGGGCCAGGCGCTGGCCCGGCACCTGGTGACCGAGCACGGCGTCCGGCACCTGGTGCTGGCCGGCCGGCGCGGACCGCAGGCCCCCGGCGCCGCCGAACTGGTCGCCGAACTGGCCGACCTGGGCGCCGAGGCCGAGATCGCGGCCTGCGACGTGGGCGACCGCACGGCGGCGGCCGCGCTGCTGGCCGGCATCCCGGCCGACGCCCCGCTGCGCACCGTCGTGCACGCGGTCGGCGAACTGGACGACGGCGTGCTCGTCGGGCTCGACCCGGCGCGCGTCGACCGGGTCCTGCACGCCAAGGTCGGCGGTGCGCTGCACCTGGCCGAGCTGACCCGCGGCACCGGACTGTCCGGCTTCCACCTCTTCTCCTCGGCGGCCGGCACCTTCGGCGGCGCGGGCCAGGCCAACTACGCCGCGGCCAACGCCTTCCTGGACGCCTTCGCCCAGGCCCGCCGGGCGGAGGGGCTGGACACGGTCTCCTTCGCGTGGGGCCCGTGGGCGCAGCCGACCGGGATGACCGGGAACCTGACCGAACTGGACGTCAACCGGGTGCGCCGGCTCGGCATGACGCCGGTGTCCACCGCGGAGGGCCTGGCGCTGTTCGACGCGGGTCTGGCCGCCGGCACCGCCGTGGTCGTGCCGATCAACCTGGACACCGCCGCGCTGCGGACCCAGGGGCTGCTGCCCCCGCTGCTGCGCGGTCTGATCCCCGCGGCGCCGACGGCGCCCGGGGCGGGCGGTCGGACCGGGGCCGCGGCCCGCGACGCGCACCTGCCCGAGCGGCTGGCCGGCCTCTCCGACCGGGAGCGGCTGGAGGCGCTGCTCGACCTGGTGCGCACCCAGGCCGCCACGGTGCTGGGCCACGACTCGGCGGGCTCGGTCGGTGCCGAGCGGGGCTTCCTGAAGGTCGGCATGGACTCGCTCACCGGCGTCGAGCTGCGCAACCGGCTGGCCCTGGCCACCGGGCTGCGGCTGCCGGCGACGCTGATCTTCGACTACCCCACGCCGCTGGACCTGGCGCGTCACCTCCGGGACGAGCTCGCCCCGGCGCCGACCGCCCCGGCCGCGAGCGCCCTGGACGAGCTGGCCAGGTTCGAGGAAGTCCTGAAGAACGTCGGCACCGACGGCTCCGAGCGGGCCGAGGTCGGCCGACGGCTACGCGAACTGGCCGCCCGATTCGGCGAGTTCGGCACCACCGACAGTGCGGCGAGCCTGGAGACGGCGACCGCGGAGGAGCTGTTCCAGATCCTCGACCAGTCGCAGTGAGATCCGGGGGAGACGACATGAGCGTGACCAGGGAAGAAGAGCTGCTCCGGTACCTGCGCCAGGCCACGGCCGCGTTGCAGGAGGCCCGCCAGGAGCTGCGCGAGGTGCACGAGAAGGCCCGGGAGCCGATCGCGATCGTCGGGATGGCCTGCCGGCTGCCCGGCGGGATCGCCAGCCCGGAGGAGCTGTGGCGGCTGGTCGCCACCGGCGGCGAGGGCCAGTCGGGACTGCCCACCGACCGCGGCTGGAACCTCGCGGCCCTGGGCGGCGACGGTGCGCGGCAGGCCGGCTTCGTGCACGAGGCGGGCTGGTTCGACCCGGCGTTCTTCGGGATCTCGCCGCGTGAGGCGCTGGCGATGGACCCGCAGCAGCGGCTGTTCCTCGAAGCCTCCTGGGAGGCCTTCGAGTACGCCGGACTGGACCCGGAGCGGCTGCGGGGCAGCCGGACCGGGGTGTTCGCCGGGATGATGTACCACGACTACCTCCCCGGCGGGGGCGAGGGCGCCGAGGCCTACCTCGGCACCGCCACCGCGGGCAGCGTGGTCTCCGGCCGGGTGGCCTACGCCCTCGGCCTGGAGGGCCCCGCGGTCACCGTGGACACCGCCTGCTCCTCCTCGCTGGTCGCCCTGCACCTGGCCGTGCAGGCCCTCCGGGGCGGGGAGTGCGACCTGGCGCTGGCCGGCGGGGTGACCGTGATGGCCGCGCCCGAGGTGTTCGGCTCGCTGGGCGGCGGGCAGGGCGTGGCCGCGGACGGCCGCTGCAAGTCCTTCGCCGCCGCCGCCGACGGGATGGGCTGGGCCGAGGGCGCCGGCGTGCTGCTGGTGGAGCGGCTCTCCGACGCCCGGCGGCTCGGCCACGAGGTGCTCGCGGTGGTACGGGGCAGCGCGGTCAACCAGGACGGCGCCTCCAGCGGGCTGACGGCCCCCAACGGGCCGTCCCAGCAGCGGGTGATCCGGGAGGCCCTCGCCGCCGCCGGACTCTCGCCCGCCGAGGTGGACGCGGTGGAGGCGCACGGCACCGGCACCCGCCTCGGCGACCCGATCGAGGCCCAGGCGCTGCTCGCCACGTACGGCCAGGGCCGGCCCGAGGGCCGTCCGCTGCTGCTCGGCTCGGTGAAGTCCAACCTCGGCCACACCCAGGCCGCGGCCGGGGTGGCGGGCGTGATCAAGATGGTGCTGGCGATGCGGCACGGCGTGCTGCCGGCCACCCTGCACGTGGACGAGCCGACCCCGCTGGTGGACTGGTCGGCGGGCGCGGTCGAGCTGCTGACCGAGGCCCGGCCGTGGCCGGAGGCGGACCGGGCGCGCCGGGCGGCGATCTCCTCCTTCGGGGTGAGCGGCACCAACGCCCACGTGGTCATCGAGCAGGGCGAGGCCCTCGTGGCCCCCGAACCGGCGAGCTCCCCGGCCCTCGTGCCCTGGCCGCTCTCGGCCCGGACGGCCGACGGCCTGCGGGCCCAGGCGCGCCGGCTGCGGGCCTTCGTGGCCGCCACGCCGGAGGCCGGACCGGTGGACGTCGGGCGCGGGCTGCTCGCCCGTACCGTCATGGAGCACCGCGCGGTCCTGCTCGGCGGCGACCGCGAGGCGTTCACCGCCGAGCTCGACGCGCTGGCCGCGGGCGACCCGGCCGGCGAAGGGCGGACGGCGTTCCTGTTCACGGGGCAGGGTGCGCAGCGGGTCGGCATGGGCCGGGGGCTGTACGAGGCCTTCCCCGCGTTCGCGGCGGCCTTCGACGCGGTCTGCGCGGAGCTGGACGCGAGGCTCGGGCGGTCGGTGCGGGAGGTCGTCCTCGACGGCGTCGAGGATCTGGACCGTACGGTGTGGGCGCAGGCCGGGCTGTTCGCGGTCGAGGTCGCGTCGTTCCGGCTGTTGGAGTCCTGGGGCGTGGTCCCGGAGTTCCTGCTCGGGCATTCGATCGGTGAGGTGGCGGCGGCGCACTGCGCCGGGGTGTTCTCGCTGGCGGACGCGTGCGCCCTGGTGGCGGCGCGTGGTCGGTTGATGGACGCGCTGCCGAGCGGCGGGGCGATGCTCGCCGTGCAGGCCGCCGAGGCCGAGGTGCGGGCGGAGATCGGTGACCGGCTGGACGTGGCGGCCGTCAACGGGCCGCGTTCGGTGGTGGTTTCCGGCCCCGTCGAGGTGGTCGAGGAGTTCGCGGTCGAGTGGGCTTCCCAGGGCCGCAAGACCCGTCGGCTGACCGTCTCGCACGCCTTCCACTCGGCCCTGATGGAGCCGATGCTCGCCGAATTCGCCGCCGTGCTCGGCGGGTTGACCTTCGCCGAGCCGGGCATTCCGCTCGTCTCCAACCTGACCGGCGAACTCGCCGGGCCCGGCCTGCTCACCACCCCCGACTACTGGCTGCGCCACGTCCGGGAGACCGTCCGCTTCGCCGACGGCGTCGACACCCTGGGCGGCCAGGACGTGACCCGCTTCGCCGAGCTCGGCCCCGACGGCGTGCTGTCCGCCCTGGCCCGACAGGCCGACGCCAAGGGCACGTTCGCGCCGCTGCTGCGCCGCGAGCGGGACGAGACGGAGAGCGCCCTGGCCGCGCTCGGCGCGCTCTGGACCGCCGGGACGGCCGTGGACTGGCCGGCCGTCTACGCCGACTGGGGCGGGCACCGGGCGCTGCTGCCCCGGTACGCCTTCGACCGGCAGCACTACTGGGCGCAGCCGCCCGTCGCGCGTCACCCCGCCCGGCCGGAGGAGACGTCCGACGCCTGGCGCTACCGGATCACCTGGAAGCCGGTGCCCACCGCGGCCGTTCCGCCGCTGCTGACCGGCAGCTGGCTGGCGGTGCTGCCCGCCGGGGCGGCGGAGTCCGGCGCCCCGGGGTCCGACCTGGCCGAGGCCTGCCTGTCCGCCGTGGAGCGGGCGGGCGCCCGGGTGGTGCGGACCACGACCGAGCGGCTGGCGGACGACCTCGCCCGGATCGCGGACCCGGCCGGGGTGCTCGCCTTCCCCGGCACGGCCCCGGAAGCCGATCCCGTCGCCGACGCCCTGGACCTGATCGACGCGCTCACCGCCCTGGACCTGCGGGTGCCGCTCTGGTGGGTCACCTCCGGCGCGGTGACCGTGCGCGAGGAGGAGACCGTCCGGCCCGGACACGCCCGGATCTGGGGCCTGGGCCGGGTGGTCGGCCTGGAGCTGCCCGGCCTGTGGGGCGGGCTGGTGGACGTCTGCGGTCCGGCGGGGCCGGTGCTCGGTGACCGGATGGCCGAGGTGCTGTCCGGAACCGAGGACCAGGTCGCCGTCCGGGCCACCGGGACCTTCGCCCGCCGGCTGGTCCCGGCGGGAACCGGGCCGGTGACGGCCGACCCCGCCCCCGCCACCGGCACCGTCCTGGTCACCGGCGGTACCGGAGCGCTGGGCGCCGCCGTGGCGCGCCGGCTGGCCGGGCAGGGCGTCCCCCACCTGGTGCTGGTCTCCCGCCGGGGCCCGACGGCGCCGGGGGCGGCGGAGCTGGTCGCGGAACTGGAGGCGCTGGGCGCCCGGGTGACCGTCGCCGCCTGCGACACGGCGGACCGGGAAGGGATGGCCGGGGTGCTGGCCGCCGTCCCGGCGGAGTTCCCGCTGAGCGGCGTGGTGCACGCGGCCGGCGTCGGCGACCCGACGCCGTTCGGCAGCACCGCGCGCGCCGGGTTCGCGGCGATCGTGGACGGCAAGGCCGAAGGCGCGGTCTGCCTGGACGAGCTGCTGGGGGACACCCCCCTCGACTACTTCGTGCTCTTCTCCTCCGTCGCCGGCGTCTGGGGCAGCGGCGGGCAGTCCGCGTACGCGGTGGCGAACGCCGCGCTGGACGCCCTCGCCGTCGACCGCCGGGCCCGCGGGCTGGCGGCCACCTCCGTGGCCTGGGGCCCGTGGGCGGGCGAGGGCATGGCCGGCGGCGCCGACGCCGAGGAGTTCCTGCGCCGCCGCGGCCTGCGGGCGATGGCCCCGGACCTCGCCCTGGAGGCGATGGACACGGCGATCCGGACCGGCGACGTCTGCGTGACCGTCGCGGACGTGGACTGGCAGGCCTTCGTGCCCGGCTTCACCGCGTACCACCCGCAGCCGCTGATCGAGGACGTCCCCGAGGTGCGGCAGGTCCTCGCCGCGGGTGCCGCCGGCGGCCCGCAGGACGGCACCGCGCTGCGCGAGCGCCTCGCCGGGCTGTCCGGTGAGGACGGCCTCGCCCTGCTGCTGGAGACCGTGCAGCAGCAGGCCGCGCTGGTCCTCGGCCACAGCGCGGCCGGGTCGGTCGTCGCCGACCGGGCCTTCCGCGACCTGGGGTTCGACTCGCTGACCGCGGTCGAACTGCGCGACCGGCTGACCGCGGCCACCGGGCTGGCCCTGCCCGCCACCCTGATCTTCGACCACCCCACCCCGAGGGCGCTGGCCGAGCAGATCACGGCCGAACTGCTCGGCGACGACGCCCTCGACGCCGACGAGGCGGAGCAGGCGCGCCGCGCCCTGCTCACCGTCCCGGTGTCCCGGCTGCGCGAGTCCGGACTGCTGGAGCCGCTGCTGCGGCTCGCCTCGCAGGAGTCCGCGCCCGCCGCCGAGGACGCCGCACCCGTGACCGCCATCGAGTCGATCGACGAGATGGACGGCGAAAGCCTGCTGAGGCTGGCCCTCGGCGAACGTGATTCCTGACCGCAGTACGGAGCTTGCGATGGCCTCTACCCAGGACTATGTCGAAGCGTTGCGAGCTTCCCTCAAGGAGACGGAGAAGCTTCGCGCCCGAAACCGTGAACTGACCGCCGCGGTCAGCGAACCCGTGGCGATCGTGTCGATGGCGTGCCGCTACCCCGGCGACGTCTCCTCGCCGGAGGACCTCTGGCGGCTGGTCGAACGGGCCGGCGACGCGATCGCGCCCTTCCCCGAGCAGCGCGGCTGGAGGGCGGACGGGCTCGGCGCGGACGCCGCGGCGAGCGACCTCGCCGCCCAGGGCGGGTTCCTGGACGGCGCCGAGCGCTTCGACGCCGCGTTCTTCGGGATCTCCCCGCGCGAGGCCCTCGCCATGGACCCCCAGCAGCGGCTGCTGCTGGAGAGCGGCTGGGAGGCCTTCGAACGGGCCGGGATCGCGCCGGACACCGTGCGCGGCACCCGGACCGGGGTGTTCGTCGGCGCGACCTCCTCCGGCTACGGGGTCGGTGCGGCCGACGCCGACCAGGGGTACGTCCTGGCCGGCGGAGCGACCAGCGTGCTCTCCGGCAGGGTGGCGTACGTGTTCGGGCTGGAGGGCCCGGCGGTCACCGTGGACACCGCGTGCTCCTCCTCGCTGGTGGCGCTGCACCTGGCCGTCCAGGCGCTGCGCGCCGGGGAGTGCACGCTGGCGCTGGCCGGCGGGGTGACCGTGCTGACCAACGCGGAGGTCTTCCACGCCTTCAGCGCCCAGCAGGGCCTCGCCTCGGACGGGCGGTGCCGCTCCTTCGGCGCCGGCGCGGACGGCACCGGCTGGGGCGAGGGCGTCGGACTGCTGCTGCTGGAGCGGCTGTCGGACGCGCGCCGCAACGGCCACGAGGTGCTGGCTGTGGTGCGCGGCAGCGCGGTCAACCAGGACGGCGCCTCCAACGGGATGACCGCGCCGAACGGCCCCTCGCAGCGCCGGGTGATCCGGCAGGCGCTGGCCTCCGCGCGGCTCGCCCCGTCCGAGGTGGACGTGGTGGAGGCGCACGGCACCGGCACCCGGCTCGGCGACCCGATCGAGGCCCAGGCGCTGCTGGCGACCTACGGCCGGGACCGCGGCGACGAGCCGCTGTGGCTGGGCTCGATCAAGTCCAACATCGGGCACACCCAGTCGGCGGCCGGTGTCGCGGGCATCATCAAGATGGTGCAGGCGATGCGCCACGGCCTGCTGCCCGCCACCCTGCACGCCGAGCAGCCGACGCCCCACGTGGACTGGTCGGCGGGCGCGGTGGAACTGCTGACCGAGGCCCGGCCCTGGCCGGAGGCGGACCGTCCGCGCCGCGCGGGCGTGTCCTCCTTCGGGATCAGCGGCACCAACGCCCACGTCATCCTGGAGCAGGGCGATCCGCTGCCCGCGCCGGAAGCGGTGGAGAACGGCGGCCCGGTGCTCTGGCCGGTGTCCGCGAAGACCCCGGAGGGGCTGCGCGGACAGGCGGCGAGGCTGGCCGAGTTCGCGGCGACCGGGCCCGACCCGGCGGCCGCGGGGCACGCGCTGGCCGTCACCCGGGCGGCGCTGGAGCACCGCGCGGTGGTCCTCGGGGACTCGGCCGCCGGCCTCGGCGAGGGGCTGGCGGCGCTGGCCGAGGGACGTTCCGCCCAGGACGTGCTGACCGGGGTCTCGACCGAGGGGCGGACGGCGTTCCTGTTCACCGGTCAGGGGGCGCAGCGGGTCGGCATGGGCCGGGGGTTGTACGAGGCGTTCCCGGTGTTCGCGACGGCGTTCGATGCGGTCTGTGCGGAGCTGGACGGGAGGCTCGGGCGGTCGGTGCGCGAGGTCGTCTTCTCGGGTGCGGAGGATCTGGACCGTACGGTGTGGGCGCAGGCCGGGCTGTTCGCGGTCGAGGTGGCGTCGTTCCGGTTGTTGGAGTCCTGGGGCGTGGTCCCGGACGTGCTGCTCGGGCATTCGATCGGTGAGGTGGCGGCGGCGCACGTCGCCGGGGTGTTCTCGCTGGCGGACGCGTGCGCCCTGGTGGCGGCGCGTGGTCGGCTGATGGACGCGCTGCCCGAGGGCGGCGCGATGCTCGCAGTGCAGGCCGCCGAGGCGGAGGTGCGGGCGGAGATCGGTGACCGCCTGGACGTGGCGGCCGTCAACGGCCCGACCTCCGTGGTGGTTTCCGGTCCGACCGAGGTGGTCGAGGAGTTCGCGGCGCGCTGGAAGGCCGAGGGTCGCAAGATCCGCCGGCTGACGGTCTCGCACGCCTTCCACTCGGCCCTGATGGAGCCGATGCTCACCGAATTCGCCTCCGTGCTGGCGGAGTTGACCTTCGCCGAGCCGCGCGTTCCGATCGTCTCCAACATGACCGGCGGGATCGCCGAACCCGGCCTGCTCACCACCCCCGACTACTGGCTGCGCCAGGTCCGGGAGGCCGTCCGCTTCGCCGACGGCGTCGACGCCCTGGGCCGACGGGGCGTCACCCGCTTCGCCGAGCTCGGCCCCGACGGCGTGCTGTGCGGGATGGCCCAGCACGCCGGCGCCGAGGGCGCCTTCGCGCCGCTGCTGCGCGGCGCAGGCCACGACGGCGTGCGCACCTTCCACGCCGCCGTCGGCGCGCTCTGGACGGCGGGTGCCGCCGTGGACTGGCCGGCGGCCTTCGCGGGCCGTGGCGAGGGGCGGGTCGCGCTGCCCACGTACGCCTTCCAGCACCAGTCCTACTGGGCCCGTCCCGCCGCTCCTCCCGCCGCCGCGGCCGAGGGAGTGGAGGGCACCGCCGAGGGCCGGTTCTGGGCCGCCGTCGAGCGCGAGGACGTGGCCGAACTGACCGGCGCCCTCGGCGTGGACGCGGACCACGGGGAGCTGCGGGCCGTGCTGCCCGCGCTGTCCTCCTTCCGGCGCCGCCGCCGGGACGAGGCCGTCATCGACTCCTGGCGCTACCGGGTCCGCTGGAAGCCGCTCGCCGACGCGCCCGCCGCGGGCACGCTCACCGGCACCTGGCTGGTCGTCGCGACCCCGGGGGACACTGACGCCCAGCGGCTGCTGGCCGCCGCCGGTGCCGACGTGGTCCTGCTGGAGTTCGACCCCGGGGCCACCCGGGCCTCCCTGGCCGCCCGGCTGCGCGAGCTCGCGGCCGCCCCGGCCGGCGTGGTCGCCTGCCCGGCCCGGCACCCCGAGCCGGTCCCGGCGGCCGTCGCGCTGATCCAGGCGCTCGGCGACGCGGGCATCGACGCCCCGCTCTGGCTGGCCACCCGGGGCGGGGTGTCGGTGGGCCGCTCCGACGGTCCGTCCGACCCGGTGGCGGCGCAGCTCTGGGGCCTCGGCCGGGCCGCCGCCCTGGAGCTGCCGGAACGCTGGGGCGGGCTGGTCGACCTGCCGCCCGCCGAGGACGCCAGGACGGCCGCCCGGCTGGCCGCCGTCCTGACCGGCACCGAGGACCAGGTCGCCGTCCGGGGCGCCGGCACGTACGTCCGCCGCCTGGTGCGGGCCGCCCGACCGGACGGTGCCGAACCGCTCGGGACGCCCTCGGGCACGGTGCTGGTGACCGGTGGAACCGGGGCGCTGGGTGCGGAGGTGGCGCGCTGGCTGGCAGGTCGGGGCGTTCCCCATCTGGTGCTGACCAGTCGTCGCGGTTCGGCTGCCGAGGGCGTGGACGCGCTGGTGGCCGAGCTGGCCGGGCTGGGTGCCCGGGTGACGGTCGCCGCCTGCGACGCCGCCGACCGGGCGGCGCTGGCGGCGGTGCTCGACGCGATCCCGGCCGAGCTCCCGCTGACCGGCGTGGTGCACGCGGCCGGCGTCGGCCAGGCGACCTTGCTGATGGACACCGCCGCCGAGGAGATCACCGCCGTGCTCGGCGGGAAGGCCGACGGCGCGGCGCACCTGGACGAGCTGACCGCCGGGCTGGACCTGGAACTGTTCGTCGTCTTCTCCTCGATCTCGGCCACCTGGGGCTCCGGTGCCCAGGCCGTCTACGGCGCCGCCAACGCCTACCTGGAGGCGCTGGTCGAACAGCGCCGGGCGGCCGGCCGGGCCGCGCTGGCCGTCGCCTGGGGCCCGTGGGCGGAGGCCGGCATGGCCGTGCAGGGGGAGTCGGAGGACTTCCTGCGCCGCCGCGGGCTCGCCCTGCTGGACCCGGCCCTCGCCGTGGGGGCGCTCGCCGAGGCCGTCGCCGGGGGCGAGGCCTGCGTGGCGGTGGCGGACGTCCGCTGGGAGCGCTTCGCCCCCGCGTTCACGGCCAGCCGCCGTCGTCCGCTGATCGAGGACCTGCCCGAGGTGCTCCGGGCCCTGGAAGCCCCGGCCGCCGAGCCGGTCGAGGGCGCCTCCCCGCTGGCCGGGAAGCTCGCCGCGCTGCCGCCCGCCGAGCAGGAACGGACCCTGCTCGACCTGGTCCGGCGGCTGGCGGCGGCCGTGCTCGGCCACCGCGAGGCGGGCGACGTCCCGCCGGAGGTCCCGTTCAAGGGCCTCGGCTTCGACTCGCTCACCGCGCTCGAACTGCGCAACGCCCTGGCCGCCGAGACCGGGCTGCGGCTCTCCGCCACCCTGGTCTTCGACCACCCCACGCCGCGCGAACTGGCCGCCCAGCTGCGCGGCGAGCTGCTCGGCACCGCGGCGGCGACCGAGACCGTGCGGGCCGAGGCCACCGCCCTGGAGGAGCCGATCGCGATCGTCGCGATGAGCTGCCGCTACCCCGGCGGGGTCGAGAACCCCGAACAGCTCTGGCGGCTGGTCGCCGACCGGGTGGACGCGGTCTCCGGGCTGCCCGGAGACCGCGGCTGGCCGCCGCTCGGCGCGCCCTCCGGCGAGGCGGGCGCGGACGCCACCTGGGCCGGCGGATTCCTGTCCGGCGTCGCCGACTTCGACCCGGCGCTGTTCGCCATCTCCCCGCGCGAGGCGCTGGCCATGGACCCCCAGCAGCGGCTGCTGCTGGAGACCGTCTGGGAGGCGTTCGAACGGGCCGGGGTGGACGCGCGCTCGCTGCGCGGCAGCCGCACCGGCGTGTTCATCGGCACCAACGGCCAGGACTACGCGGCGCTGCTCTCCGGCCCCTCCGACAGCGAGGGGCACCGGGGCACCGGTACCGCGGCCGCCGTGCTCTCCGGCCGGATCTCGTACGTGTTCGGGCTGGAGGGCCCGGCCATGACGGTGGACACCGCCTGCTCCGCCTCGCTGGTCGCCCTGCACTCGGCGGCCGAGGCGCTGCGCCGCGGCGAGTGCACCCTGGCCCTCGCGGGCGGTGCCACGGTGATGGCGACCCCGTCGGCCTTCGTGGAGTTCAGCCGCCAGCTGGGCCTGGCCGCCGACGGCCGGTGCAAGGCCTTCGCCGCCGCGGCCGACGGCACCGGCTGGGGCGAGGGCGTCGGCATCCTGCTGCTGGAGCGGCTGTCCGACGCCCGGCGCAACGGCCACCGGGTGCTCGGCATCGTGCGCGGCAGCGCGGTCAACCAGGACGGCGCCTCGAACGGTCTGACGGCGCCGAACGGCCCCTCGCAGGAGCGGGTGATCCGGCAGGCGCTGGCCAACGCCGGGCTGTCGGCCGCCGAGGTGGACGCCGTGGAGGCGCACGGCACCGGCACCCGCCTCGGGGATCCGATCGAGGCGAAGGCCCTGCTGGCCACCTACGGGCAGGGCCGGGACGGGGAGCCGCTCTGGCTGGGCTCGATCAAGTCCAACATCGGCCACACCCAGGCCGCCGCCGGCATCGCCGGGATCATCAAGATGGTCATGGCGATGCGGTACGGCACGCTTCCGGCGACCCTGCACGTGGACGGGCCCACCCCGCACGTCGACTGGTCCACCGGGTCGGTCGAACTGCTGACCGAGGCCCGGCCGTGGCCGCGGGCCGAACGGCCGCGCCGCACCGGCGTCTCCTCGTTCGGGATGAGCGGCACCAACGTCCACGTCATCATCGAGCAGGGCGAGCCCGCCCCGGCCGAGCCCGCCGGGCGTCGGCCGCACGGTCCGCTGCCGTGGCCGTTGTCCGGGCAGACCCCGGCGGCGCTGCGGGCCCAGGCCGCCCGGCTGGGCGAGCACCTGACGGAGCGCCCGGAGGACGGGCCGGCCGAGGTGGCCCGGGCCCTGTCCGGGCGGACGGCGCTGGCGCACCGCGCGGTGGTAGTCGGCGCGGACCGGGCCGAGCAGGACCGGGAGCTGGCGGCGCTGGCCGCCGGCGAGCCCGGCGCGGGCGCGGTCGCCGGTACGGTCGCCGAGGGGCGGACGGCGTTCCTGTTCACCGGCCAGGGTGCGCAGCGGGTCGGGATGGGCCGGGAGTTGTACGAGGCCTTCCCCGCCTTCGCGGCGGCCTTCGACGCGGTCTGCGCCGAGCTGGACCTGCTGCTGGACCGGCCGGTGAAGGACGTGGTGTTCGAGGGCGTCGAGGATCTGGACCGGACGGTGTGGGCGCAGGCCGGGCTGTTCGCGGTCGAGGTCGCCTCGTTCCGGCTGCTCGAATCCTGGGGCGTGACGCCCGACTTCCTGCTCGGGCATTCGATCGGCGAGGTGGCGGCCGCTCACGTCGCCGGGGTGTTCCCGCTGGCGGACGCGTGCGCCCTGGTGGCGGCGCGGGGCCGGCTGATGGACGCGCTGCCGAGCGGCGGGGCGATGCTGGCGGTCGAGGCCACCGAGGCCGAGGTCCGCGAGGCGATCGGCGAGCGGCTGGACATCGCGGCCGTCAACGGGCCGACCTCGGTGGTGGTCTCCGGGCCGGTCGAGGCGGTGGAGGAGCTGGCCGGGCGGTGGAAGGCCGAGGGGCGCCGGATTCGCAGGCTGACCGTCTCGCACGCGTTCCACTCGGCGCTGATGGAGCCGATGCTCGCCGAATTCTCGGCCGTCCTGGCGGAGTTGACCTTCGCCGAGCCGCGCATCCCGCTGCTGTCCAACGTCAGCGGGACGCTCGCCGAACCCGGGCTGCTCACCACCCCCGACTACTGGCTGCGGCAGGTCCGCGAGGCCGTCCGCTTCGCCGACGGCGTCACCCGCCTCGGCGAGCACGGCGTGACCCGCCTCCTGGAGCTGGGCCCCGACGGCGTGCTCTGCGGGCTGGCCCAGCAGACCCTCCCCGACGCCGTGCTCGCCCCGCTCCAGCGGGCCGGGCGGGACCAGGTGGACACGCTCTGGCACGGCCTCGGCCGGCTCTGGACGGCCGGTGCCCAGGTCGACTGGGCGGCGGTCCTGCCGGCCGGTCCGCACGCGGAACTGCCCACCTACGCCTTCCAGCGCGAGCGCTACTGGCCCCGGCCGGTCGCCGGGGCCGGCGACGTCGCGGCGCTCGGGCAACTGCCCGCCGGGCACCCGCTGCTGGGCGCCGTCCTGGCCCTGGCCGGGGACGGCGGCGCGGTGCTGACCGGACGGCTCTCCACGGCGAGCCACCCGTGGCTGGCCGACCACGCGGTGCTGGGCCGGACCGTGGTGCCCGGCACCGCGCTGGTCGAACTCGCGCTGCGGGCCGGCGAGCAGGTCGGCCGTACGGTGCTGGACGAACTGGTGGTGCGGTCCCCGCTCGCCCTCCCCGAACGGGGCGAGGCCCACGTCCAGGTCCGGGTGACCGCGCCCGACGACGGCGGCGACTGCCGGCTGGAGATCCACGCCCGGCCCGACACCGGTGACCGGACGCCCTGGACCTGCCACGCCACCGGCCTGCTGACCGAGGCCGCACCGGCCGAGCCCTTCGAGTTGGCGGCCTGGCCGCCGCCGGCCGCCGAGCCGGTGCCGCTGGACGGCTTCTACGACACCCTGGCCGACAGCGGCTACGGCTACGGGCCGGCCTTCCGCGGCCTGCGCGCCGTCTGGCGGGCCGAGGACGCGGTCTACGCCGAGGTCGCGCTGCCCGAGGAGGCGGCGGACGAGGCCGCCGGCTTCGCCCTGCACCCGGCGCTGCTGGACGCGGCGCTGCACGCCGTCGGCTTCGCCGGCGGGAGCGAGGTCGAGGGCACCGCCCTGCCGTTCGCCTGGACCGGCGTGCGGGTGGACGCGGTGGGCGCCTCGGTGCTGCGGGCGCGGATCACCCGGACCGCCGAGGGCGTCGCGCTGCGGCTGGCCGACGGCGCCGGAAGCCCGGTGGCCACCGTGCGTTCGCTGGTGATGCGCGAGGTGTCCCCGGAGGCGCTCGGCGCCACCGCCGACGCCGGACCGGACGCGCTGTTCGCGGTGGACTGGCGGCCGCTGCCCCCGGCGGCCGGTGCGGCCGAGCCGGACCTGACCGCGTGGGCCGCGGTCGGCGAGACGGCCCCCGAGGGCGGGCCGGCCCGCCGCCACACCGACCTGGCGGCCCTGGTCGCCGCCCTGGAACAGGGCGCGGCCGTACCGCCGGTGACCGTCCTGGCCGTCTCCGCCGGCGCAGCCGGTGTTGACGGTGCGCTCGGGGCCGGGGCCGTGCACGCGGCGACCGCCCGGGTGCTCGGCGAGGTACGGGCCTGGCTGGCCGAGGAGCGGTTCGCCGACTCCCGGCTGGTGGTGCTCACCCGCGGGGCGACCCCGGCCGGGTCCGGCACCGGTGGCGAGGCCGACCCGGCCGGCGCCGCCGTGTGGGGACTGGTCCGCTCCGCGCAGACCGAGAACCCGGACCGGATCGTGCTGGTGGACGTCGAACCGCAGGGCGGCGCGGCCGACCCGTGGGCCGGCTGGCCCGCGCTGGTGGGCGGCGAGGAGCCCCAACTCGCGGTCCGCGGCGGCGACATCAGGGTGCCGCGACTGGTCCGGGAGGCCACCGTCGCCCGGCTGACCCCGCCGGAGCCCGCGGGCGCCTGGCGGCTCGGCCTCGCGGGGCGGGGCGCCGGACTGGAGGACGTGGCGCTGGTGCCCGCGCCGGACGCCGACGCGCCGCTGGGCGCGGACGAGGTCCGGGTCGCGGTGCGCTCGGCGGGCGTCAACTTCCGGGACGTGCTGATCGGTCTGGGCATGTACCCGGACCGGACGGCCGCGATGGGCTCCGAGGCCGCCGGCGTCGTGCTGGAGGTCGGCGCCGGAGTGACCGACCTCGCCCCGGGCGAGCGGGTCTTCGGCTTCTTCGCCGGTGGCGCGGCCGTCCGGGCCGTCACCGACCGGCGGCTGCTGGCCCGCGTCCCGCAGGGCTGGTCCTTCGCCCAGGCCGCCTCCGTGCCGCTGGTGTTCGCCACCGCCTACTACGGGCTGCGCGACCTGGCCGACGCGCAGCGGGGCGAATCGGTGCTGGTGCACGCCGCGGCCGGCGGCGTCGGCATGGCGGCCGTCCAACTCGCCCGCCACTTCGGCCTGGAGGTGTTCGGCACCGCCAGCCCGGGCAAGTGGCGCACGCTGCGGGAACTGGGGCTGGACGAGGCACACATCGCCTCCTCCCGCGACCTCGCCTTCGAGGAGCGGTTCCGCACCGCGACCGGCGGGCGCGGGGTCGACCTGGTGCTGAACTCGCTGGCCGGGGAGTTCACCGACGCCTCGCTGCGGCTGCTGGCCGAGGGCGGGCGCTTCCTGGAGATGGGCAAGACCGACGTCCGGCAGCCGGCCGGCGTCCAGTACCGGGCCTTCGACCTCGGCGACGCCGGACCGGCCCGGATGGGCGGCATCCTGCACGAGGTGATCGAGCTGTTCGAGGCCGGTGCGCTGCGGATGCTGCCGATCACCGCCTGGGACGTCCGGGACGCGGTCGGCGCCTTCCGGCACGTCAGCCAGGCCCGGCACGTCGGCAAGAACGTGCTGACGCTGCCGGTGGAGCCGGACCCCGAGGGCACGGTGCTGATCACCGGTGGCACCGGGACGCTGGGCGGGCTGCTGGCCCGGCACCTGGCGGCCGTGCACGGGGTGCGCCACCTGACCCTGCTGAGCCGCCGGGGCGCGGACGGCCCGGACGTGCGGGAACTCCTCGCCGAGCTGGGCGAGTCGGGCGCCCGGGCGGAGGTCGTCGCCTGCGACGCGGCCGACCGCACCGCCCTGGCCCGGGTGCTCGACGGCCTCTCCCGTCCGCTGACGGGCGTGGTGCACGCCGCCGGCGTGCTGGACGACGGGGTGTTCGGCACCCTGACGCCGGAGCGCCTCTCCCGGGTGCTGCGCCCGAAGGTGGACGCGGCGCTCAACCTGCACGAGCTGACGGCGCACCTCGACCTGTCGATGTTCGTGCTGTACTCCTCGGTGTCGGGCACCTTCGGCTCCGGCGGGCAGGCCAACTACGCGGCCGCGAACGCCTTCCTGGACGCCCTGGCCGCCCGGCGGACGGCCTCCGGCCAGGCCGGCCAGTCGCTGGCCTGGGGGCTGTGGGAGCAGGCCAGCGGGCTCACCGGCCACCTCGGGAAGGTCGACCAGGCCCGGGCCGGCAGCCTCAGCGCGCCGCTGTCCACCGCCCGGGCGCTCGCCCTGTTCGATCGGGCGCGCACCACGGGCCGCTCCCACCTGGTGCCGGTCGACATCGACCTGGGCGTGCTGCGCGCCGCCGCCCACCCGGTGCCCGCGCTGCTGCGGGCGCTGGTCGGCCAACCGGTCCGCCGGGCCGCCGACAACCGGCGCCCGGACGGCCCGGCGCTGGCCGAGCGGCTGGCCGTGATGGCCGACGCCCAGCGCGACGCGGCGCTGCTGGACCTGGTCACCGGGAACGCCGCGGTGGTCCTCGGACACGGCTCGACGGACGCCGTCGCGGCCGACCGGCCGTTCAAGGACCTCGGGTTCGACTCGCTGACCTCGGTCGAGCTGCGCAACCGGCTGAACACCGCCACCGGCCTGCGGCTGCCCTCGACCCTGGTCTTCGACCACCCGACCCCGGCCGCGCTCGCCCGCCACCTGCGGGAGAGCCTGCTGCCGCAGGCCGACCCGGTGGAGGACCTGCTCGGCCGGCTGGCCGGAATGGAGGCCGACCTGGTCGCGCTGGCCGGGGCGGAACGGGCCGGGGCCCGCGCCAGGCTGGAGCAGCTGCTCGACCGGCTGCGGGACGCCGACGGGCCGCGGCCGGAGCACGACGACAGCGACCTGGAGTCCGCGACGGCCGAGGACATCTTCGCCCTGATCGACGACGAGCTGGGGAGCTGACGGCGGGCCGGCGGGGCGTTCCGGGTCAGGTCACCAGACCGCGCCGGAACGCCTCGCCGACCGCGCCCGCCCGGTCGCGGACCCCGAGCTTGTCGTAGATCCGCAGCAGGTGCGTCTTGACGCTGGCCTCGGTGATGAACAGCTTGCCGGCGACCTCCTTGTTGGAGGAGCCGTGGGCGACCAGCCGCATCACCTCCAGCTCACGGGCGCTCAGCACGCCGAGGCTGGGCCGGCGCACCCGGTCCATCAGCCGTTTGGTGATGGCGGGGGAGAGCATCGCGTCGCCCCGGGCCGCGACCCGGGCCGCGCGCAGCAGCTCCTCGGTGGGCGCGTCCTTCAGCAGGTAGCCGGTGGCGCCGGCCTCGATCGCGGGCAGCACGTCGTTGTCGGTGTCGAAGGTGGTCAGCACCAGCACCCGCACCCCGGGCGCGCTCTCGCCGAGCCGGTGGATCGCGGTGACACCGTCCATCACCGGCATGCGCAGGTCCATCAGCACCAGGTCGGGCTTCAGTTCGGCGACCCGGTCGAGCGCCTCGGCGCCGTTGCCGGCCTCGCCGACGACCTCGAACTCCGGGCTGTCGGCGAACGCGCCGCGCAGGCCGTCCCGGACGATCGGGTGGTCGTCGACGATCAGCAGCCTTACGGGGGCGGACTGTTCGCTCATGCGGTGCCGCCCCGGCGGATCGCGGGCACGCTCGCGTTCACCGCGGTGCCCGAGCCCGGGGCGCTCTCCACGGTCAGTGTCCCGAGCACCCGGTCGAGCCGTCGGCGCAGGCCGTCCAGCCCGTACCCGCTGTCGCCGTCGGCGGGCGGCGGCCCGTCGAGGTCGGTCACGGTGAAGCCGACCCCGTCGTCGTGAACGTCCAGCATGACCGTGTCCTCCAGGTAGGAAATGGTCAGTCTGACCTTACTGGCAGCGGCGTGCTTCGCGATGTTCGCCAGGGTCTCCTGGGCGGCGCGGAACAGGGCGACCTCGATCTCCGTCAGCAGCGGGACGGGATCACCGGTGGTCTCCACCGAGGCCGGCACGTCCGCCCGCGCCGACCAGCGCTGGGCCAGCTCCCGGATCGCGTTCGGCAGGTGCGCCTCCTCCAGCTCCGCCGGCCGCAGCGCGGCCACCGAGCGCCGGGCCGCCGTGAGGCTCTCCCGGGCCAGCCCCCGGGCCTGTTCGAGGTGCCACTCGCGCTGCTCGGACTGCGGCCGGGCCCGGTCGGCGGCCTGGAGCTGGGTGATGATGCCGGCCAGCCCCTGGGCGATGGTGTCGTGGATCTCCCGGGCCATCCGCTGGCGTTCGTCCTGGATGCCCGCCTCCCGGGCCTGGATCAGCAGTTGGGCGTGCAGGCCGTTGTTCTCGCCGATCACCGTCTTCAACTCCGTGACCAGCCGGCAGCGTTCCTCGTTGCGCTCGTTGAAGCGGTGCGACAGGTTGCCGAACAGGCCGATCAGGCAGGTCTGGAGGCAGACCGAGGCAGCCGCGATGGCGATCCGCCGGGAGCTGTCCGGCACCCCGCCGGGGATCAGGTTGATGATCAGCGAGGTGGCGCCGACGCTGACGAAGGCCCACTGCGGCGGGAGCAGGTCGTAGGCCTGGACGAACCCGATCACGGCGAACACGAAGAAGATCGGGTGCTGGGTCATCAGCAGTGCGGCCAGCACCAGCTGGCCCGCCACGTACGTCAGCATCGGGCCGGTGCGGCCCGTCCACTGCGGCGACCGCAGGGTGTACATCGCCAGCGTCCACGCGGCGGTCACCACGACCAGCGGGAAGACCGTGACCCGTGCGGTGGCCGCCCCCTCCTCCGGCTGCACGACGCACAGCACGGTGGACACGCCCAGCAGCACGACGGGCAGCGGGGTGAGGAAGCGGCGCAGGTTGATCGGTTCGTCGCTCTTCATGGTGCTGCTCCTCGGCCCCCGCTGCTTCCCCGGCTCCCGCCCCGCCGCGACCGCCCGTGACCGCGGACCTCCAGCCTAGGCCTACTCCCGGCGCGGACGTCCGGCCCGGGCCTACTCCCAGCGGAAGAGCCGTGCGGCCAGGACACCGAAGACCACCGTGTAGCCGACGAGGACCAACAGGGCGGTGGTGCCCGGCAGGTGACCCTTGGCCACGTCGCCGAAGGCCTGGACGGAGGCGCCGAGCGGGGTGAAGTCACCGATCCGGTTGACCGCGGCGGGCATCTGGTCGCGGGGCACGTACAGGCCCGCGAAGAACATCAGCGGGAAGAACAGCATGCTGCCCGCGCCGGTGGCGGCCTTGGTGGTCTTGAGCACCGAGGCGACGAACAGCCCGATGGACAGCACCGCGGTGGCCGAGAGCAGGAAGGTCAGCACGAAGCCGAGCGGGTTGCTCGGCAGTTTGACGTCCCACAGCAGGCGCGCGGTCGCGAGCACCAGAACGGTGGTGGCGATCGCCACGGTGATCTGGACCACCAACTGGGCGATCAGCACCCGGGCCGGGCCCACCGGCGTGGTCGACAGCCGGCGCAGGATGCCCTTCTCCCGGTAGCCCACCAGGTAGCCCGGGGTGATGAACAGACCGGTCATCGCGAAGGCCAGCACCACGGTGACGGGCGTGTAGGAGTCGATGGCGCGCTGGCCGATCTCGGCCTTGAACTCGCGGGAGGACGGGATGCTGCCGATGATCACCACCAGGACGACCGGGAAGAGCAGCGTCCAGAAGTACGCGGCCGGGTCTCGCAGGAAGAGCTTGAACTCCACGGCCGTGAGCCGGTTCATCGCCCGCACGGGGGTTCTCCTTCTAGGGGTCGGGGGTCGGCTACGGGCCGGGGATCAGTGGGAGGGGTGGTCGAACCGGCGGCCGGTCAGGGCGAGGAACGCGTCCTCCAGGCTGGCCAGCTCCGCGCGCAGGTCGGCCGCGACGATCTGGTTCCGGGCGAGCGCCGAGGTGACGGCGTACACCAGGTTGCCGGTGCCGGTGACCTCCACCTGGGAGCCGTGCCGCTGGACCGAGGTCACCTCGGGCAGCGAGGTCAGGATGTGGTCGTCGAGCGGGGAGGTCGGGCGGAAGCGCACCTTCTGCTCGGCGCCCACCCCGGCCACCAGGCCGGCGGGGGTGTCCAGCGCGACGATCCGGCCGCCGTCGATCAGGGCCAGCCGGTCGCAGAGCCGCTCGGCCTCCTCCATGAAGTGGGTGACCAGGACGACGGTGATGCCCCGGGCGCGGACCTGCTCGATCAGCTCCCAGGTGTCCCGCCGGGCCGCCGGGTCCAGACCGGTGGTCAGCTCGTCCAGCACGGCCACCTTCGGGTTGCCGACCAGCGCCAGCGCGATGGACAGCCGCTGCTTCTGGCCGCCGGACAGGCTGGCGAACGGACTGTTCATCTTGTCCAGCAGGTTCAGCTCGGCGAGCAGCTCCCGCCAGTCCGCGTGGTCGTCGTAGAAGGAGGCGTACAGCTCCATCGCCTCGGCGACCCGCAGCTTGTCCGGCATCTCGCTCTTCTGCAGCTGCATGCCCAGGATGCGGTGCAGCTTGGCGGCGTCGTGCTGGGGGTCCAGGCCGTGCACCGAGATGCTCCCGCCGTCGGGCTTGCGCAGCCCGGCGATGCACTCGACCGTCGTGGTCTTCCCGGCGCCGTTGGGGCCGAGGATGCCGAAGATCTCCCCCTCCTGCACCTCGAACGAGATGTCGTCGACGACGACCTTCTGGCCGTACTGCATCCGCAGGTTCGAAACGACGATCGCTGGCACGGTCTTGGTCTCCGTTCTCCGAGGTCCCACCAGTGTCCGGCCCGCACCGCCGCGCCCGGATCGACCTGGTGATATCCGTCCGGTGGAACTTCCCGCGATCGAACGGTTGACACCCGGACCCGCCCCGCGCGGCCCCGGACGTCGCGACCGGCTCCCGGGCCCGGCCCCTAAACACCTGCCCGGGCCCCGGATAGGGGTGTCGGCCCTGTTACGGCCGTGTCTACGCTCGGCCCCATTCGCGGAGGCTGAAGGGGCACGGGACGATGGAGTCGAGTGAGCGGCAACTCCGGGCGCAGATGCGCTTCTTCCACGACCTGGTGCGCAAGCTCGCCGCCCAGGGCGATCCCTACGCGAAGGTGCTGAGCGCGCCGGACAACCCCTACCCCGCGTACGAGGAGATCCGGGCGCGGGGCCGGGTCTACCGCAGCCCGCTGGGCACCTGGGTCACCACCGACCACGAACTCGCCAACCAGGTGCTGCGGGACAAGCGCTTCGGCGTGCGCAGGGCCGACGGCGAGAAGGTGCCGGAGTTCATGAACTTCGACAACTCCATGCTCGGCCTCGACCCGCCGGACCACACCCGGCTGCGCCGGATGACCATGCCCACCCTCAACCCGCGCGTCGTCGAGCGCTGGCGCGGCCGGGCCGAGGAGATCTGCCACCGGCTGATCGACGACATCCTGGCCCAGGGCGACCGGTTCGACCTGATGACCGCCTTCGCCCACCACCTGCCGACCGCGGTGATCGGCGACCTGGTCGGCATCCCCGAGGAGGACCGGGAGCACTTCCACCACCTCAGCCGGGAGATCGTCCCGCTGCTGGACGGCGTGGTCACCTACGAGAAGGCGCGCAGCGTGGACGCCGCCATCGCCGGGATGACCGAGCTGTTCACCCGGATCGTCGAGCAGCGCCGGGTCGAGCCGCGCGAGGACATGATCAGCCGGATGCTGCCGCTGGTCGACGAGGGCAGCCTGAGCATGGACGAACTGCTGCCGCTGTGCATGTTCCTGCCGCTGGCCGGCACCGAGACCACCGTCAACCTGATCGGCAACGGCATCCTGGCGCTGCTGCGCCACCCCGAGCAGTGGCGGATGGTGGCCGAGGACCCGGAACTGGCCCAGAACGTGGTCAACGAGACGCTGCGCCACGACCCGCCGGTGCAGACCTACCGGCGGATCGCCCACGAGCCGGTCGAGCTGGGCGGTGTCGTGCTGCCCGTCGACAGCGAGCTGGCGATCGTGGCCGCCGGGGCCAACCGGGACCCGCAGGTCTTCCCCGACCCCGCCCGCTTCGACATCACCCGGGTCAGCCGCAACGACACCCTGGCGTTCTCGGCCGGCATCCACTACTGCCTGGGCGCGCCGCTGGCCAGGTTCGAGGCCGAGGTGGCCTACCGGACCCTCATCTCCCGGATGCCCGGGCTGCGGCAGGCCGGGCCGGTGCGCCGGCGGGGCTCCTTCATCATTCGCGGCCTGCGGGAGTTCCCGCTGTCGGCGAGCTGACCCGGCGTCGGCGCACGGCTCCCCGGCGCGGGTCGGCCGCGACCGCACCACGACCGCGTACGGCGCGACCCGCGCACACGGCACTTCCCAGTGGAGGGATCATGGCGGACCCGATCATCCTCGCCGAAGGACTGCACAAGCACTTCGGCGAGGTCCACGCCCTACGAGGGCTCGACCTCGCCGTCCCGGCCGGGACGGTCTGCGGGGTGCTCGGCCCCAACGGCGCCGGCAAGACCACCGCGGTGAACATCCTCGCGACCCTGATGGACCCGGACGCCGGGCACGCCCGGATCGCCGGGCTGGACGTGGTCCGCGAGGCCGACCGGGTGCGCTCGGTGATCGGCCTGGCCGGGCAGTTCGCCGCGGTGGACGAGAAGCTGACCGGCCGCGGCAACCTGCGGATGTTCGGCCGGCTCTACCACCTGCCCCGTCGGCAGGTGCACCAGCGGGCCGACGAACTCCTGGAGCGCTTCGGCCTGATGGAGGCGGCCGACCGGCAGGTGCGCGGCTACTCCGGCGGCATGCGCCGCCGGCTCGACCTCGTCGCCAGCCTGATCCTGCGCCCCCAGGTGCTCTTCCTGGACGAGCCGACCACCGGCCTCGACCCGCGCAGCCGCGGCGAGATCTGGGACTGCGTGCGGGAGCTCGTCGCCGAGGGAACCACCGTGCTGCTCACCACCCAGTACCTGGACGAGGCCGACCAACTGGCCGACGACATCGCGGTGGTGGACTACGGCCGGGTGATCGCCGACGGCACCCCCGACCAACTCAAGTCGACGATCGGCAACCGCTTCGACGTGGTCGTCGAGGACCCGGCGCTGCTGCCGCAGGCCTCCGCCGTGCTGCACCGGCTGACCGGGGCCGAGCCGACCGGGACCGGCGAGAACAGCCTGAGCGTGCCGTCCGCGGACGGCACCGTGCGGGTCTCCGCACTCGTCCGGGAGCTGGACCGGGCGGGGATCGAGGTCGCCGACGTCAGCCTGCGCCGCCCCACCCTCGACGAGGTGTTCCTGCGCCTGACCGACCGCTCGGCCCCGGCCGACACCGAAACCGACGGCGACGCCCCGGCCGGCGCCCGAGCCGACGACAGAGTCAAGGACCACGCCTGATGACCGTCCAGAGCACCCCCGTTGCCCGCCGGACCCCGGTGACCCGCCTGCGCTGGGCCCTGTCGGACGGCTTCGTCCTCGTCGGGCGCGAGTTCAGCCGGCTGCGCCAGGAGCCCGGCTCACTGATCGCCGCCCTGATCTTCCCCGCCGTGATGGTGCTGCTGTTCGGCTACGTCTTCGGCAGCGCCATCCGGATTCCGGGCGGCGGTGACTACCGCGCCTACCTGATGCCCGGGCTGTTCGCCATGGTGACGGCCAGTTCGGTGGTGGCGGTGATCGAGAGGGTCGCCGCCGACGTCTCGCGCGGACTGATGAGCCGGTTCCGCTCGATGCCGATGTCGCGGGTCGCGGTCGCCTTCGGGCACACCGCCTCCGACATGGTCGGCGGCCTGCTCAGCGTGGCCATCATGGCGGTGGCCGGCCTGCTGGTCGGCTGGCGCGCCTCCGACGGGCTGCTGAACGCCCTGGCCGGCTTCGGGCTGCTGGTGCTGATGCGCTACGCGCTCAGCTGGGTCGGCTGCTTCTTCGGCCTGAAGGTCCCCAACGAGCAGATGGCGCAGCAGCTCACGCTGCTCGTGATGCCGGTGACCATGCTGTCGAACGCCTTCGTGCCGACCGACGGGATGCCCGCCTGGCTGCGGTTCATCGCCGAGTGGAACCCGCTCAGCGCCCTGACCGCCGGCTGCCGCGAGCTGTTCGGCAACCCGGGGACGGTAACCGGCTCGCACGCCTGGCCGGTGGACCACCCGGTGGCCGCGACGCTGCTGTGGTCGGTGGGCCTCCTGGTGGTCTTCGTGCCGCTGTCGGTGCGCTCGTTCCAGCGCAAGAACCGCTGACCCGGCGAACCCCGCACCGCCCGGTGGGAATCCCCGGGACCGGGGTCCCCGGCCGGAAGTCCCCGGACCGGCACCCCTAACTGTGGGGCCGGTACCGGGGGCCGGCATCCGCCCTGCTTAGGGGTTGGTGCCGGTCGGTTCGCTCCCTAAGCTCGCGGATGACGCGCCATCGGGTACGCCGGGGAATTCCACCCGGCGGACCGCGGTGGCCCTTGCGAAACGCCAATCCGCCCAGGTCGACGGGTGGGCAATTCCACCCGTGAATTCCGTTCGGCTATTTCCGGCGCATTACGTGTTGAGGTGTCCCATGCCTGAGGTCCATGCCGATGACGCTGCCATCGCCGTCGTAGGACTCGCCTGCCGACTGCCGGGCGCCGCGACCCCGCGGGCCTTCTGGAAGCTGCTGTGCGACGGCGTGGAAGCGATCGGTGACGTCCCCCTCGACCGGGGCGACCTCGCCGAGCGGGACGTCCCGCGCCGCGGCGGCTTCCTCGACCGGATCGACGGGTTCGACCCGGGCTTCTTCGGCATCTCGCCGCGCGAGGCCACCGCCATGGACCCGCAGCAGCGGCTCATGCTGGAGCTGAGCTGGGAGGCGCTGGAGGACGCCCGGATCGTGCCGGACGCCCTGCGCGGCAGCCGGACCGGCGTCTTCGTCGGCGTGATGGCCTCCGACTACGCCACCCTCGCCCAGCGCGGCGGCACCGCGCAGATCGGCCCGCACTCGCTGGCCGGCCTGCAGCGCGGCCTGATCGCCAACCGGGTCTCCTACGCCGTCGGCCTGCGCGGCCCCAGCATGACCGTCGACGCCGGACAGTCCTCCTCCCTGGTCGCGGTGCACGTCGCCGCCGACAGCCTGCGGCGCGGCGAGGCCACCCTCGCCCTGGCCGGCGGCGTGCACCTGATCGCGGCCCCGGAGAGCACCGTCGGCGCGGCCCGCTTCGGCGCGCTCTCCCCGGACGGCCGCTGCTACACCTTCGACGAGCGCGCCAACGGCTACGTCCGCGGCGAGGGCGGCGTGGTCGTCGCCCTCAAGACCGTCGCCCGGGCCGTCGCCGACGGCGACCGGATCTACGCCGTCATCCGCGGCAGCGCCGTCAACAACGACGGCGGCGGCGACAGCCTGACCACCCCCAGCCGCGACGCCCAGGCCGACGTGCTCGGCGCCGCCTACCGGCGCGCCGGGATCGCCCCCGACGCGGTGCGCTACGTCGAACTGCACGGCACCGGCACGGCCGTCGGCGACCCGGTCGAGGCGGCGGCCCTCGGCGCCGTCCTCGGCGCCGGCCGCACCCCCGACGCCGCGCTGCGGGTCGGCTCCGCCAAGACCAACATCGGCCACCTCGAAGGCGCCGCCGGCGCGGCCGGCCTGCTCAAGGCCGTCCTGTCGGTGGCCAACCGGCAGCTCCCGCCGAGCCTCAACTTCGAACGGCCCAACCCGCGCATCCCCCTGGACGACCTCGGCCTGCGGGTGCAGACCGCCCTCGAACCCTGGCCCGAGGGCCCGCGGATCGCGGGTGTCAGCTCCTTCGGCATGGGCGGCACCAACTGCCACGTCGTGCTCACGGAGTGGCCCGGCCGGGCCGAGGACCCGCGCGAGCGGACCGCCGACGCCGACGCGCCGGTGCTCTGGCCGCTGTCGGGCCGCACCGAGGACGCGCTGCGCGAGCAGGCCGCCCGGCTGCGCGCCCACCTGGAGGCCACCCCCGCCGCCGACCCGGCCGACATCGGCCACTCGCTGGCCACCACCCGCGCGGCCTTCGGCCACCGGGCCGCCGTGCTCGGCCGCGGCCGGGACGAACTGCTGCGCCGCCTCGGCTCGCTGGCCGCCGGCGAGCCGGTGCGCGGGGTGGTCTCGGGGGAGACGGACGAGGGGCGGACGGCGTTCCTGTTCACCGGGCAGGGCTCGCAGCGGGTCGGCATGGGCCGGGGCCTGTACGAGGCCCACCCCGCCTTCGCGACCGCTTTCGACGAGCTGTGCGCGGAGCTCGACCCGCTGCTCGGCGGATCGGTCCGCAGTGTGGTGTTCGAGGGCGTCGAGGATCTGGACCGGACGGTGTGGGCGCAGGCCGGGTTGTTCGCGGTCGAGGTGGCGTCGTTCCGGCTGCTCGAATCCTGGGGTGTGGCACCGGAGTTCCTGCTCGGGCACTCGATCGGTGAGATCGCGGCCGCCCATGTGGCGGGCGTGTTCTCGCTGGCGGACGCCTGTGCGCTGGTGGCGGCGCGCGGTCGGCTGATGGACGCGCTGCCGAGCGGTGGGGCGATGCTGGCGGTGCAGGCCGCCGAGGCGGAGGTGCGTTCGGAGATCGGTGACCGGCTCGATGTCGCGGCCGTCAACGGCCCGACCTCGGTGGTGGTTTCGGGTCCGGTCGAGGTGGTCGAGGAGTTCGCGGCCCGCTGGAAGGCCGAGGGCCGCAAGACCAGCCGGCTGACGGTCTCGCACGCCTTCCACTCGGCCCTGATGGAGCCGATGCTCACCGAATTCGCCTCCGTGCTGGCGGAGTTGACCTTCGCCGAGCCGCGGATCCCGGTCGTCTCCAACCTGACCGGCGGGATCGCCGAGCCCGGCCTGCTCACCACCCCCGACTACTGGGTCCGGCAGGTCCGCGAGGCCGTCCGCTTCGCCGACGGCGTCGACACCCTGCACCGCGAGGGCGTCACCCGCTTCCTCGAAGTCGGCCCGGACGGCGTGCTCTGCGCGATGGCCCGGCAGGCCGGCGCCCAGGGCCTGCTGGCCCCGGCCCTGCGCCAGGACCGCGACGACGCGGAGACCCTGCTCGGCGCCGTCGCCCGGCTGTACACCGCCGGCGCGCCGCTGGACTGGGACGCCCTCTTCGCGGGCCACGCCCCCCGACCGGTCGACCTGCCCACCTACGCCTTCCAGCGCCGCCGCTTCTGGCTGGACGCGGCCGCCCGTCCGGCCGTCGAACCCGCACCTGCCGCGCCGGCCCCGGTCGAGGCCCCGACCGGGCCCGCCGCCGAGCGGCGGGACGAGCGGGCGCTGCTGCACCAGATCCGCGCCCAGGTCGCCGCCGTCCTCGACTACGAGACCCCCGGCGACGTGGACGCCCGGCTCACCTTCCGCGACCTGGGCTTCGACTCGCTCACCGCCGTGGAACTGCGCGACCGCCTCGCCGCGGCCACCCGGCTGCGGCTGCCGGACTCCCTGGTCTTCGACCACCCGACCCCGCTGCGCCTGGCCGAGCACCTGTCCGGCCTGCTCTACGGCGAGCCCGCCGCCGTCGCGCCCGCGACGCCCGCCCCCGGCGCCGTGAGCGACGAGCCGATCGCGATCGTCGCGATGAGCTGCCGCTACGCGGGCGGCATCGACACCCCCGAGGCCCTGTGGCAGGCGGTCCTCGACGGCCGCGACCTGGTCAGCGCCTTCCCCGAGGACCGCGGCTGGGACATCGCGGGCGTCTACGCCGACGAGGGCCGCAACCCGACCGGCACGCTCACCCCCGCCGGGGCGTTCCTGACCGACGCGACCCGCTTCGACGCGGCCTTCTTCGGCATCTCCCCGCGCGAGGCCCTCGCCATGGACCCGCAGCAGCGGCTCCTGCTGGAGACCGCCTGGGAGACCGTCGAGCGCCTCGGCGTCGACCCGGCCGTGCTGCGCGGCAGCCGCACCGGCGTGTTCGTCGGCGCCACCGCCCAGGACTACGGCCCCCGGCTGCACCAGGCCCCGGCCGACCTCGAAGGCCACCTGCTGACCGGCAACACCGCGAGCGTCGCCTCCGGCCGGATCGCCTACGTGCTCGGCCTGGAGGGCCCGGCGGTCACCGTCGACACGGCCTGCTCCTCCTCGCTGGTCGCCCTGCACCTCGCCGCCCAGTCGCTGCGCCTCGGCGAGTGCGACATGGCCCTGGCCGGCGGCGCCACCGTGCTGGCGACGCCCGGCATGTTCATCGAGTTCAGCAAGCAGCAGGGCCTGTCGGCCGACGGCCGCTGCAAGGCCTTCGCCGAGGGCGCCGACGGCACCGGCTGGGGCGAGGGCGTGGGCCTGCTGGCCCTGGAACGGCTCTCCGACGCCGAGCGGCTGGGCCACCCGGTGCTCGCGGTGATCCGCGGCAGCGCCATCAACCAGGACGGCGCCTCCAACGGCCTCGCCGCGCCCAACGGCCCCTCCCAGGAGCGGGTGATCCGCCAGGCGCTGGCCGGCGCCGGACTCGCCGCCGCCGACGTGGACGCCGTCGAGGCGCACGGCACCGGCACCGCCCTCGGCGACCCGATCGAGGCCCAGGCGCTGCTGGCCACCTACGGCCGGGACCGCGACGGCGAGCCGCTCTGGCTCGGCTCGGTGAAGACCAACATCGGGCACACCCAGGCCGCCGCCGGCGTCGCCGGGATCATCAAGATGGTGCAGGCGATGCGGCACGGCACGCTGCCGCGCACCCTGCACGCGGACACCCCCTCCAGCCGGGTGGACTGGAGCGCCGGCGGCGTCCGGCTGCTGACCGAGGCCCGGGACTGGCCCGAGCGCGGACGTCCGCGCCGCGCCGCGGTCTCCTCCTTCGGCATCAGCGGCACCAACGCCCACATGATCGTCGAGAGCGTGCCGCAGGACGCCCCGGCGGCCCCCGCCGCCACCGGGACCGGCCCGCTGCCGTTCCCGCTCTCCGCCCACGGCGACGCCGCGCTGCGCGCCCAGGCCGCCCGGCTGGCCGAGGCCGTCCGCACCGGCGCCGCGCCGGCCGCCGCCGCGTCCCTCGCCGACCTCGGCCTGTCGCTGACCGCCCGGGCCGCCTTCGACCGGCGCGCCGTGGTGGTCGCCGCCGACCGCGAGCAGCTGCTGGCCGGCCTGGACGCGCTGACCCGGGACCTGCCCGCCGCCAACCTGACCACCGGCACGGCCGGCGCCCCCGACGGCCCCGTGTTCGTCTTCCCCGGCCAGGGCTCCCAGTGGGAGGGCATGGCCGCCGAGCTGTACGCCTCCTCCGAGGTCTTCCGCGCCGAACTCACCGCGTGCGCCGAGGCCCTCGCCCCGCACACCGACTGGTCGCTGATCGACGTGCTGCACGGCGCCCCCGGCGCCCCCTCGCTGGAGCGCGTCGACGTGGTGCAGCCCGCGCTGTTCGCCGTGATGGTGTCGCTGGCGAAGCTCTGGCGGCACTCCGGCGTCGTCCCCGCCGCCGTGATCGGCCACTCCCAGGGCGAGATCGCCGCCGCGCACGTCGCCGGCGGCCTCACCCTGGCCGACGCCGCCCGGATCGTCGCCCTGCGCAGCCGCTACCTTCGCGCCATCGCGGGCACCGGGGGCATGGCGTCGATCCCGCTGCCGACCGCCGAGGTCGAGGCGCGCATCGCCCGCTTCGACGGCCGGATCACCGTCGCCGCGCACAACGGTCCGTCCGCCACCGTGGTCGCGGGGGAGGCCGAGGCCCTCGACGAGTTCGTCGCCCGGTGCCAGGCCCAGGACGTCCGCGCCCGGCTCGTCCCGGTCGACTACGCCTCGCACTCGCCGGCCGTCGACCCGCTGCGCGAGGAACTGGCCGAGGCCCTCGCCGGGATCGAGCCTCGCGAAGGCCACACGGCCTTCTGGTCCACCGTCACCGGCGGCCTGCTGGCGACCACCGAACTCGACACCGACTACTGGTTCCGCAACCTGCGCCAGGTGGTGCGCTTCGAGCCCACCGTGCGGGCGCTGCTCGCGGCCGGCCACCGCACCTTCGTCGAGTCCAGCCCGCACCCCGTGCTCACCGTCGGCGTCCAGGAGACGCTGGAGGCCGACGGCCGCGGCGGCGCCGCCCTCGGCACCCTGCGCCGCGACCACGGCGGCCCCGAGCGGTTCCTCGGCGCGCTCGCCGAGGCGTACGTCGCCGGCGTCGCGGTGGACTGGGCGGACGCCTTCCCCGGCTCCGCCCGGCGGGTCCCGCTGCCCACCTACCCCTTCCAGCGCGAGCGGTACTGGCTGGCGCCCGGCGCCGGCTCGACCGACGCCACCGGTCTCGGCCTCGACCCCGCCGACCACCCGCTGGCCGGCGCCGCCGTCACCCTCGCGGGCGACGACACCCTCGTCCTCACCGGCCGGCTCGCCACCGCCGACCAGCCCTGGCTCGCCGACCACGTGGTCAACGGCGCGGTCGTGCTGCCCGGCTCCGCGCTCGTCGACCTCGCGCTGCACGCGGGCCTGCGCTGCGGCCACCCGCACCTGGAGGAGCTCACCCTCCAGAGCCCGCTGGTCCTCCCGGCCGACGGCTCCGTCCAGATCCAGGTGGTGCTGCTGCCGCCGGACGAGGCGGGCCGCCGCCCCGTCACCGTCCACTCCCGCCCGCGGGCCGCCGCCGAGGACCGCCCCTGGACCTGGCACGCCACCGGCGCGCTGACCGCCGGACCGGCCGCCGCGCCCGCGCCGCAGGGCGCCTGGCCACCCGCCGGCGCCGTCCCGCTCGCGGTCCAGGACGCCTACCCCGGCCTGGCCGGGCGCGGCTACGCCTACGGCCCGGCCTTCCAGGGCCTGACCGCCGCCTGGCGGCGCGGCGAGGAGCTGTTCGCCGAGATCACCCTCCCCGACACGCTCCCGACCGAGGGCTTCGGCATCCACCCGGCGCTGCTGGACGCCGCACTGCACGTGCTGCTGCTCGACGGCGACCCGGCGGCCACCCGGCTCGCCTTCTCGTTCGCCGGCGTCCGGCTGCACGCCGCCGGGGCCACCGCCGTCCGGGTGCACGCCGCGCCCGCCGGCCCCGAGGGCGGCTACGCCGTCACGCTGAGCGACCCGGCGGGCGCCGCCGTCCTGGACGTCGACGCGCTCGTCCTGCGGGCCGTCGACCCGGAGCGGTCGGCCGCCGGCCGGAGCACCGCCGACCCGCTCCACCGGCTCGACTGGATCCCCGCCGCCACCGGCGCCACCACCGCCACCGGCGGCGCCGTCCGGACCGTCCCGGCCGACCTCGCCCAGGGCCTGCCGCCGCTCGACGGCGGCCCGGCGCCCGAGGCCGTCCTCGTCCCGGTCACCGGCGACCCCGACGCCCCCGCCGAGAGCGCCCACGCCCTGACCCGCAGCGCCCTCGGGCTGATCCAGGCCTTCCTCGCCGAGGAGGGCCGGGCCGACTCCCGACTCGTCCTGCTCACCCGGCAGGCCCTCGCCGCCGGCCCGGACGAGGAGGTGCGCGACCTCGCCGCGGCCGCCGTCCTCGGCCTGGCCCGCAGCGCCCAGATCGAGCACCCCGGCCGCATCCTGATCCTCGACCACGACGGCGAGCGGCCCACCGACGAGGCCCTGCGCGACGCCCTCGCCGGCGACGAGCCGCAGCTCGCGCTGCGCGCCGGCCGCCTGCTGGCGCCGCGGCTGGTCAAGGCCGGACCCGCCCCGCACGCCGGGGCCGAGCCCGCCCGCACCCCGTTCGACCCGGACGGCACCGTCCTGCTGACCGGCGGCACCGGCGCCATCGGCCGCCTGCTGGCCCGGCACCTGGTCACCGCGCACGGGGTCCGCCACCTGCTGCTGGTCGGCCGCCGCGGCCTGCCCACCGGGGAACTCGCGGAGCTGACCGCCGGGCTGGACGCCGAGGTCACCGCCGCCGCCTGCGACGCGGCCGATCCGGCCGCCCTGGCCGCCCTGCTGGCCGCCGTCCCGGCCGAGCACCCGCTCACCGCCGTGGTGCACGCCGCCGGCGTGGTCGACGACGCCTCCGTGCAGCGGCTGCGCCCCGAGCAGCTGGACGCGGTGCTGCGCCCCAAGGCCGACGCGGCCTGGAACCTGCACCGGCTCACCCGCGACCTCGACCTGAGCGCGTTCGTGCTCTTCTCCTCGCTGGCCAGCACCGTCGGCGCCGCCGGCCAGGGCAGCTACGGCGCCGCCAACGGCTTCCTCGACGCGCTCGCCCAGCACCGGCACGCCCTCGGGCTGCCCGCCCAGGCGCTGCTCTCCGGCCTCTGGGCGCACGGCGAGGGCATGGGCGGCCGGCTCGGCGAGGCCGACCGGGCCCGCCTGGTCCGCGGCGGCCTGGCACCGATGACCGCCGAGCAGGGCCTCGCGCTCTTCGACGCGGCCCTCGCCGACGGCCGCCCGCTGATCGCCCCGGCCCGGATCGCCGTCGCCGAGGCGGCCGGCCGCGCCGAGGCCGTCCCCGCGGTGCTGCGCGGCCTGATCCGCACCCCGCTGCGCCGGGCGTCGGCCGCCGCGGCGGCGAGCGGCCTGGCCGACCGGCTGACCGTGCTGCCCGCCGCCGACCGCCGCCGCACCCTGCTGGACCTGGTCCGCTCCAGTGCCGCGACCGCGCTGGGCCACGCCGACCCGGCCGGGATCGCGGTGGACGGCGCGTTCAAGGCGCTCGGCTTCGACTCGCTGATCGCGGTGGAGTTCCGCAACCGGCTGAACGCGGCGTCGGGCCTGCGGCTGCCCACCACCGTCGCCTTCGACCACCCCACGCCGAACGCGCTCGCCGACCACCTGCTCGCCCTGCTGACCGACGCCACCGGCACCGGCCCGGCGCCGGCGGCGGCCAGGGCCGCGACCGCCGCCCCGGGCGAGCCGATCGCGATCGTCGCGATGGGCTGCCGCTTCCCCGGCGGCATCGGCTCGCCCGAGGAGCTGTGGCAGGTCGTCGCCGAACGCGGCGACATGATCTCCACCCTGCCCGCCAACCGCGGCTGGGACCTCGACCGGCTGTACCACGCGGACCCCGACGAGCCGGGCCGCTCGTACACCCGCGAGGGCGGCTTCCTGTACGACGCGGACCTGTTCGACGCCGCGTTCTTCGGCATCTCGCCGCGCGAGGCGGCCGCCGCGGACCCGCAGCAGCGGCTGCTGCTGGAGACGGCCTGGGAGGTCGTCGAGCGCGCCGGGATCGACCCGACCACGCTGCGGCACAGCGCGACCGGCGTGTTCACCGGTGTCGCCACCCAGGAGTACGGCCCGCGGATGGACCATGCCCTGGAGAACTACGGGGGCTACCGGGTCACCGGCAGCGCGGGCAGCGTCGCCTCCGGCCGGGTGGCGTACGCGCTCGGCCTGGAGGGCCCGGCGGTCACCGTGGACACCGCCTGCTCCTCCTCGCTGGTCGCCCTGCACCTCGCGGTGCAGTCGCTGCGGGGCGGCGAGTGCGACCTCGCCCTGGCCGGCGGCGCCGCCGTGATGTCCACCCCGGGCCTGTTCATCGAGTTCAGCCGACTGCGCGGACTGTCCGAGGACGGCCGCTGCCGGGCCTTCGGTTCGGGTGCGGACGGCTTCGGGCTGGCCGAGGGCGTCGGCCTGGTCATGCTGGAGCGGCTCTCCGACGCCCGCCGCAACGGGCACCAGGTGCTGGCGGTGATCCGCGGCACCGCCATCAACCAGGACGGTGCGTCGAACGGTCTGACGGCGCCGAACGGCCCGTCGCAGGAGCGGGTGATCCGCCAGGCGCTGGCCAACGCCGGAGTCGCGGCCGCCGAGGTCGACGCCGTCGAGGCGCACGGCACCGGCACCACGCTGGGCGACCCGATCGAGGCGCACGCCCTGCTGGCGACCTACGGCCAGGAGCGGGCCGGCGAGCCGCTGTGGCTGGGCTCGGTGAAGTCGAACATCGGGCACACCCAGGCCGCGGCCGGGGTGGCGGGTGTGATCAAGATGGTGCTGGCGATGCGGCACGGCGTGCTGCCGGCGACGCTGCACGCGGACGAGCCGTCCCCGCACGTGGAGTGGGCGACGGGCGCCGTGGAGCTGCTGTCCGAGGCGCGCCCCTGGCCGCAGGCCGGGCGTCCGCGCCGGGCGGGCGTCTCCTCGTTCGGCATGAGCGGCACCAACGCGCACCTGATCCTGGAGGCCGCGCCCGCGACGGCGGCCGAGGAGCCCACGGAGGCCGGGGGTGTGCTGCCGTGGCTGCTGTCGGGCCGGACGCCGGCGGCGCTGGGTGCGCAGGCGGAGCGGCTGCGGGAGTTCGTGCTGGGGCGTCCGGAGTCGTCGGTGGCGGATGTGGCGTCCGCGCTGCTGTCGCGGGCGGGTCTGGAGCACCGTGCGGTGGTGCTGGGTGCGGACCGTCAGGCGCTGCTGGACGGGCTCGCGGTGCTCGGTGGCGAGGGTGTGGTCCGGGGTCGGGTCGTCCCGGGTGACGTGGTGTTCGTGTTCCCGGGTCAGGGTTCGCAGTGGGTGGGCATGGCGTGGGAACTCGCCGAGGCCTCACCGGTGTTCGCGGCGCGGTTGGCCGCGTGCGAGGCGGCGTTGGCGCCGTTCACGGACTGGTCGCTGACCGAGGTGCTGCGTTCGGGCGCGGACTTGGACCGGGTGGACGTGGTCCAGCCGGTGCTGTGGGCCGTGATGGTGTCGCTGGCCGAGGTCTGGCGGGCGCACGGTGTGGAGCCGTCCGCCGTGATCGGCCACTCGCAGGGCGAGATCGCCGCCGCGGTGGTCGCGGGTGCGCTGTCCGTCGAGGACGGCGCCCGGGTGGTCGCGCTGCGCAGCCGGGCCATCGTCGAACTGGCCGGTGGCGGCGGGATGGTGTCCGTCGCGGCGGGCAGCGCGGTGGTCGAGGAGCTGATCGCGGGCTTCGACGGCCGGATCTCGGTGGCCGCGTACAACGGACCGTCCTCGACGGTGGTCTCGGGCGAGCCGGACGCGCTGGACGGGCTGATGGCGCTCTGCGAGGAGCAGGACGTACGGGCCCGCCGCATTCCCGTCGACTACGCCTCGCACTCCGCCCAGGTCGACCGGCTGCGCGGGCGCATCCTGGACGACCTGGCCGAGGTCGCCCCGGTGACCTCCACCGTGCCGCTCTACTCCACCCTGACCGGCACCCCGATCGACACCGCCCGGATGGACGCCGGGTACTGGTTCGACAACCTGCGCTCCCCGGTGCGCTTCGAGGAAGCCACCCGCGCGCTGCTCGGCAGCGGCCGGGCGGTGTTCGTCGAGTGCAGCCCCCACCCGGTGCTGACCGTCGGCGTGCAGGAGACCGCCGACGCGGCCGGGACCGCGACGGCCGTGCTGGGCACGCTGCGGCGAGGCCAGGGCGGCCCCGAGCAGCTGCTGACCGCCCTGGCCGAGGCCTGGACCGCCGGCGTGGCCGTCGACTTCACCACGCTGCTGCCCGCCGGCCGTCGGATCGAGCTGCCGACCTACGCCTTCCAGCGCGAGCGCTACTGGCTGGAGCAGGCCGCCGCCCCGGCGGCCGAGGGCGACCCGGCCGAGGCCCGGTTCTGGGACGCCGTGGAACGCGAGGACCTGGCCGAGCTCTCCGAGGCGCTGCGGCTGGACGACACGCCGGAGCTGCTCGGCTCGGTGCTGCCCGCGCTGGCCGACTGGCGGCGCCGCCGCCGGGACCGCTCGACGCTGGACTCCTGGCGCTACCGGATCGGCTGGAAGCCGGTGGACGCCCCGCGCGGGGCGGTCGCCCTGACCGGCACCTGGCTGGTGGTGGCCGCCGAGGAGACCGCCGCCGAGGAGGTGGTCGCGGCGATCCGCACCGCCGGTGCGCAGACCGTGACCCTGGTCGTGGCCGACCCGGCCGTCGGCCGTACGGCCCTGGCCGACACCCTCCGCGCGGCGCTTCCCGCGGCCGAGCCGTTCGCCGGCGTGGTCTCGCTGGCCGGCCTGGCCGAGGAGCCGCTGCCCGGGACGGTGCTGCCCGCCGGCCTGGCGGTGTCGCTGACGCTGGTGCAGGCGCTCGGGGACGCCGGGATCACCGCCCCGCTGTGGACCCTGACCCGGGGCGCCGTCTCCACCGGCCGGGCCGACCGGCTGGACCACCCGGTGCAGGCCCAGCTCTGGGGCTTCGGCCGGTCGCTGGCGCTGGAGCACCCGGACCGCACCGGCGGCCTGATCGACCTGCCGCCGGTCCTCGACGAGCGCGCCGGGCGGCGCCTCGCGGCCCTCCTCTCGGGCGCCACCGGTGAGGACCAGAGCGCCGTACGGTCCTCCGGGACCTACGCCGCCCGGCTGCTGCGCGCCCCCGAGCCCGCGCCCGCCGGCGAGGGCCGGCGGCTGACCGGCACCGTCCTGGTCGCCGGAGCCGACGGTGCCCTCGGCCGCCAGGCCGCCCGCTGGGCGGCCGGCCGCGGCGCGGCGCACCTGCTGCTGGTCGCCTCCGCACCGTCCGGGGAACTCGCCGACTTCGCCGCCGAGTCGACCGGGGCCGGCACCCCGGCCACCGTGGCCGTCTGCGACCTCGGCGACGCCGACGCGCTCGCCGCGCTGCTGGCCGAGCACCCCGTCGCGGGCGTGGTCCTCACCGCCGAGGTCGGCCCGACCGAGGCCCTGGAGCTGACCGGTCCGGCAGAGTTCGCGGCCGTCCTCGCCGCCAAGACCGCCGGTGCCGCCCGGCTGCACGCCGCGCTCGCGGACGTGCCGCTGGACGCCTTCGTGCTGTTCTCCTCGATCGCCGGGGTCTGGGGCAGCGGCGGCCAGGCCGCCTACGCGGCCGGCAACAGCTACCTCGACGCCCTGGCCGAGCACCGCCGGTCGCTCGGCCTGCCGGCCACCTCCGTCGCCTGGGGCCCGTGGTCCGGCGGCCCGGACGGCCGCGGCGCGGACTTCCTGAGCCGCCGCGGCATCCCGGCCATGGACCCGCGGCTGGCCCTGGCCGCGCTGGACCGGGCCGTCGACCGGGACGAGACCACCGTCGTCGTCGCCGACGTCGACTGGACGACCTTCACCGCCTCCTTCGCCTCCGCCCGGCCCAGCCCGCTGCTCGCCGACCTGCCCGGCCCGCGCACCGCCGCGGCCGCCGCCGGCACCGACGGCGCGGCCGCCCTCGGCGGCCGGATCGCCGCACTGTCCGCCGCCGAGCGCGAGCGGGAGACCCTGGCCGTCGTCCGCGCCGAGGTCGCCGCGGTGCTCGGGCACGCCGACCCGAGCGGCCTGGAAACCGGCCGGACCTTCAAGGACCTCGGCTTCGACTCGCTGACCGCCGTCGAACTGGGCAAGCGCCTGGCGGCCGGCACCGGCACCCCGGTGCCCGCCACCGCCGTGTTCGACCACCCGACCATCGGCGAGATGACCCGCTACCTGGTCGGCGGGCTCGACTCCGGCCCGGCCGCGACGGCCACCGCCGCCACCGACGAGCCCATCGCGATCATCGGCATGAGCTGCCGCTTCCCCGGCGGCGTCGAGGGCCCCGAGGACCTCTGGCGGCTGGTCGCGGCCGGCGGGGACGCGATCGTCGACTTCCCGACCGACCGCGGCTGGGACGTCGAGGGCCTCTACGACCCGGACCCCGACCGGCAGGGGCACACCTACGTCCGCTCCGGCGGCTTCCTCACCGGCGCGGGCGAGTTCGACGCCGGCCTGTTCGGGATCTCCCCGCGCGAGGCGCTGGCGATGGACCCGCAGCAGCGGCTGCTGCTGGAGGCCGCCTGGGAGGCCTTCGAGGACGCCGGCATCGACGCCACCGCCGTGCGCGGCAGCCAGGGCGGCGTCTTCGTCGGCATGACCTCCTCCGGCTACGGGCAGGGCGCGGTGCTGCCCGACGGCGTCGAGGGCCACGTGCTGACCGGCACCACGACCAGCGTCGCCTCCGGCCGGCTCGCGTACACCTTCGGCCTGGAGGGCCCCGCCATCACGGTGGACACCGCCTGCTCCTCCTCGCTGGTCGCCCTGCACATGGCGGCCGGGGCGCTGCGCTCCGGCGAGTGCGGCATCGCCCTCGCGGGCGGCGTGACGGTGATGGTGTCGCCCGACTCCTTCATCGAGTTCAGCCGGCAGCGCGGCCTCGCCGTCGACGGCCGCTGCAAGCCGTTCTCGGCGGCGGCGGACGGCACCAGCTGGGCCGAGGGCGTGGGCATGCTGCTGGTCGAGCGGCTCTCGGACGCTCGCCGCAACGGGCACCGGGTGCTGGCGGTGGTGCGGGGGAGCGCGGTCAACCAGGACGGCGCGTCCAACGGCCTCACCGCCCCGAACGGCCCCGCCCAGCAGCGGGTGATCCGCCAGGCCCTCGCCAACGCCGGGCTGTCGGCCGCCGAGGTCGACGCCGTCGAGGCGCACGGCACCGGCACCAAGCTGGGCGACCCGATCGAGGCCCAGGCGCTGCTGGCCACCTACGGTCAGGACCGACCGGCCGACCGGCCGCTGCTGCTCGGCTCGGTGAAGTCCAACATCGGGCACACCCAGGCCGCCGCCGGCGTCGCCGGGGTGATCAAGACGGTCATGGCGATGCGCCACGGCGAGCTGCCCGGCCTGCTCCACCTGGACGCGCCCTCACCGCACGTGGACTGGTCGGCCGGCGCGATCGAGCTGCCGACCGCCACGCAGCCCTGGCCCGAGAACGGCCGACCGCTGCGGGCCGGCGTCTCCTCCTTCGGCGTCAGCGGCACCAACGCCCACGTCATCCTGGAGAGCGCCCCCGTCGACGAGACGGCGGCCCGCGGCCCGGCGGCACCCGCCACCGGGGCGCCGCTGCCGTGGCTGCTGTCCGCCGCCGACCCCAGCGCGCTCGCCGCCCAGGCCGAGCGGCTGCACGGCTTCGCCGACGCGGGGACGGGCACCGACCCGGACCCGGCCGACATCGCGCTGGCGCTGGCCACCGGCCGCACCGGCCTGGCGCACCGCGCCGTCGTCCTGGCCGCCGACCGTACCGGCCTGCTCGCCGGCCTCGGCGCGCTGGCCACCGGCGCCGAGGCGCCCGGCGTGCTGCGCGGCGAGAGCGCCGACGGCCGCTCGGCGTTCCTGTTCTCCGGCCAGGGCTCCCAGCGCCCCGGCATGGGCCGCGCCCTCTACACCGCCTTCCCGGTGTTCGCCGACGCCCTGGACGCCGTCTGCGCCCGGCTCGACACCGAGCTGGACCACCCGCTGCGCGCGGTGATGTTCGCCGAGGCGGACACCCCCGAGGCGGCCCTGCTGGACCGGACCGTCCACACCCAGGCCGCGCTGTTCGCCTTCGAGGTGGCGCTGTTCCGGCTGCTGGAGGACTGGGGCGTGCGCCCCAACTTCCTGCTCGGCCACTCCATCGGCGAGATCGCCGCCGCCCACGTCGCGGGCGTGCTCTCGCTGGACGACGCCTGCACCCTGGTCGCCGCGCGCGGCCGGCTGATGCAGGCGCTGCCCGCCGGCGGCGCGATGCTGGCCGTCGAGATCGACGAGGCCGGGGCCGCCGAGGCGCTCGCCGCCCACGACGGGGTCGACGTCGCCGCCGTCAACGGCCCGCGGGCGATCGTGGTCTCCGGACCGCAGGACGCGATCGCCGACCTGGCCGGGCACTGGCGCGCCGAGGGCCGCCGGACCAGCCGGCTGCGGGTCTCGCACGCCTTCCACTCGGCGCTGATGGAGCCGATGCTCGCCGAGTTCCGCGCCGTCGCCGAGGGCCTCGCCTACCACCCGCCGCGGCTGCCGGTGGTCTCCAACCTCACCGGCACCGCCGTCGGCGCCGAGGAGATCTGCACCCCCGAGTACTGGGTGCGGCACGTCCGCGGGGCCGTCCGCTTCGCCGACGGCGTGCGCTGGCTCGCCGGCCAGGGCGCGACCCGCTTCCTGGAGCTCGGCCCGGAGGCGGTGCTCACCGCCATGGCGCGCCTCACCCTGGACGCCACCGGCCGGGACGACGCCGCACTGGTGCCCGCCTCCCGGGGCGAGCGGCCCGAGGCCGAGACCCTGCTGGCCGCCGTCGCCACCGCCTGGACCCGGGGCGCCGCGGTGGACTGGTCCGCCGTCCTCGCCGACCGCGGCGGCCGCCGGATCACCCTGCCCCCGTACGCCTTCCAGCGCCGGCCCTACTGGCTGCGTCCCGGCCGGTCCGGGGCCGACGTGACCGGCGCCGGCCTGCTGTCGACCGAGCACCCGCTGCTGACCGCCGCCGTGCCGCTCGCCGACGGCGAGGGCGCGCTGCTCACCGGCCGGCTGTCGCTCGCCGCCCAGCCCTGGCTGGCCGACCACGCCGTGCGCGGCACGGCGATCCTGCCCGGCACCGGCTTCGTGGAACTGGCGCTGCGGGCCGGCCGGGAGGTCGGCTGCACCGCGCTGCGCGAGCTGATGGTCGAGGCCCCGCTGGCCGTCCCCGCCACCGGCGGCGTCCGCATCCAGGTGCGGGTCGGCGACCCGGACCCGGCCGGCGACCGCCCGGTGGCCGTCCACGCCCAGCCCGACGGCGCGGCCGGCTGGACCCGGCACGCCTCCGGCGCCCTGGCCGCCGGGACGGACGCCGAACCGTACGACCTCTCCGCCTGGCCGCCGGCCGACGCCGAACCGGTGGAGCTGGACGGCTACTACGAGCGGCTGACCGAGGCCGGCTACGGCTACGGGCCGGTCTTCCGCGGGCTGCGCCGGGCCTGGCGGGCCGAGGGCGCCGTCTACGCGGAGATCGCCCTCCCGGCGGGCGCCGCCGAGGAGGCCGCCGGCTACGGCGTCCACCCGGCGCTGCTCGACGCGGCCATGCACGCCACCACCGTCGGCGGGTTCCTCGACGACGCCGGCGCGACGCCGCTGCCGTTCGCCTGGTCCGGGGTGACCCTGCACGCCACCGGCGCCTCCGTGGCCCGGGTCCGGCTCGCCCCCGCGGGCCGGGACGCGATCTCGATCCGGGTCGCCGACGCCACCGGCGCACCGGTGGCCGACGTCCGCTCGCTGACCCTGCGGCCGGCGCCCACCGGTCAGCCGGACGGCCGCCGCGCCGAGGCCGGCGACGCGCTGTTCGCGGTCGAGTGGAGCGCGCTGCCGGCCGGCGCCGCCGCCGCCGAGGAGTGCCCGGTGGCGGAGCTGTCCGCCGTCGAGGCCGGCCACGCCCGCGCGGCCCTGGTGCTGCACCGGGTCGAGGCGACCGGCGCGGACGACGCCGCCCGGGCCCGCACCGCCACCGCCGGGGCGCTCGACGCCGCCCGGCGCTGGCTGTCCGGCGACCGGGACGAGGCCGACCGCCTGGTGGTCGTCACCCGCGGTGCCGCGGCCGTCCACCCGGGGGAGGAGCCCGCCGACCCGGCGGGCGCCGCGGTGTGGGGCCTGCTGCGCTCGGCCCAGTCCGAGCACCCGGACCGCGTCCTGCTGCTCGACGACGACGGCTCGGCCGACTGGGCGCTGGTCCGCCGGGCGGTGGAGCTGGGGGAGAACCAGCTCGCCGCGCGCGGCGGCGCCCTGTACGCGCCCCGACTGGTGCGCGTGCCCGCCTCCGCCGCGCTGACCGTCCCCGAGGACGCCGCCGCCTGGACCCTCGACCCCACCGAGCCCGGCATCCTGACCAGCCTGCGGCTGCTGCCCGCCGACACCGCCGAGCGGCCGCTCGGCCCCGGCGAGGTGCGGATCGGCGTCCGCGCGGCCGGTGTGAACTTCCGCGACGTGCTGCTCGC
>NZ_JBHXTL010000020.1:66532-90302 GCF_042677365.1 Kitasatospora sp. NPDC127116 | reverse complement strand
CCGTCGTCGCCTTGGTAGGCCATTACCCCACCAACAAGCTGATAGGCCGCGGGCTCATCCTGCACCGCCGGAGCTTTCCACCAACCCCCATGCAGGGGAAGGTCGTATCCGGTATTAGACCCCGTTTCCAGGGCTTGTCCCAGAGTGCAGGGCAGATTGCCCACGTGTTACTCACCCGTTCGCCACTGATCCACCCCGAAGGGCTTCACCGTTCGACTTGCATGTGTTAAGCACGCCGCCAGCGTTCGTCCTGAGCCAGGATCAAACTCTCCGTGAATGTTTACCCGTAATCGGGTCGACACCCGCGTTGAGCGGCACGGCAACCACCGGAATAGGGCGGCCCCGCGCACTGCGTCCTCGCTAGTGTTTGTTTCAAAAGGAATCTCCAACCCCAGGAAACCTAAGGCCGGGGATGTCAACATATCTGGCGTTGACTTTTGGCACGCTGTTGAGTTCTCAAGGAACGGACGCTTCCTTCGGACCGCCTTCCAGCGGACCCTCCGGGCTTCGTTCTTTCGTGTTTCCAGCTTATCAGATGTTTTCCGCTCCGTTTTCCGGAGTTTCATTCATCGGATTTGCTTTCCGCTTTGCCGCCCCGGTCTCCCGCGGCGACTCCGGAACTGTACGGGGACCGGCCCGTCACATGCAAATCGCCCCTGCCCGGGGATCCGGGCAGGGGCGATCGGTGCCGGTCGAGGCCGGTCGGAGCCGGGTCAGCGGACCTCGGTGATCTCCGGACCGCGTGCGAACGGGTCGAGCGAGGTGCCGCCGAAGCGGTTGTCGCCCTCGCCGCCGGCGGCGGCGGCCCCGCCACCGTCGGCGACCATCTGGGCATCCTCGGGAAGCTTCAGGACGATCGGGTCACGGGGAGCCATCGGGGACTCGCCGCGCACGACGACCGTCTGCCGGAAGACCTGCTCCAGGATCCCGGCCATCTCCGGCTGCACCGCGGCCTGGCCCGAGATCACACCGCGCAGGAACCAGCGCGGGCCGTCGCAGCCGACGAACCGCACCAGCTGCACACCCTGGGTGCCGTCCGGCAGCTGCACCGGGACCTGGGCGCGGAGGTGCCAGCCGAGCGGGCCCTCCTCCTCCTCGATGAGGCCGCCCTGCGAGGTGATGCCGTTGGCGATCTCCTCCCGGACCTCCCCCCAGATGCCCTCGGACTTCGGGGCCGCGAAGGCCTGGAGCTGGATGGCGCTGTTGCCGAGCACGAGGGTGGCGGCCACGATCGCGTCACCGGCGACCTCGACGCGCAGCTCCATGCCCTCGACACCGGGGACCAGCAGACCCCCGAGGTCGACTCGCCCCTCCTCGGGGTTCTCGAGCTCGGAGTGGTCCCACGGACCGTCCGGCCGGGGGGCCGGCGGCAGGCCGACCCTGTCGGCCGGGTCCAGCTCGGTCACGTTCTCGCTCTCGGCGGAACCTTCGACGTCATCGGCCGTCTCGTCGGCGCTGATGGCGTCGTCGGCGAGCTGCTCGACAGCGTCCTCGCTCTTCTGGCGACGACGGAACACGGTCACTGTCCTTCCCGGTCCAAGACCGATGCGAATACCTGCTCGGCTTCCTGCGAGGCCGCGGGCATGCTAGACCGCGGCGTGGCCGCCGGTCGACCCGAACCCGCCCTCGGCACGTGCCGACCCAGGCAGCTCCTCCACCTCGTGGAAACGGGCCTTCTCGACCTGCTGGATCACCAGCTGGGCGATCCGGTCCCCTCGGCGGAAGCTGACCCCCTCGCGCGGGTCCAGATTGACGACGATCACCTTGATCTCTCCACGGTACCCGGCATCGACCGTCCCCGGGGCGTTCACGAGGGCAACGCCGCAACGAGCTGCGAGCCCGGACCGGGGGTGGACGAAGGCCGCGTAGCCGTCCGGCAGGGCGACGGCGATGCCGGTGGGCAGGACGGCCCGCTCGCCGGGCGCCAGCTCGGCGTCGACGGTGGTGCGCAGATCGGCACCGGCGTCCCCGGGCTGCGCGTAGGCGGGCAGCGGCAGCTCGGGGTCGATGCGCTTGATCAGGACGTCCAGCTGCGGGCGGGGGGTATCACTCAAGGGTTCACCTCAAAGGCTCGTGCGCGCTTCATCAGATCCGGGTCGTCGAGGACCTTCTCGATGTCCTCGGGACGACCGTGCGTGGTGAAGTGTTCCAGCTTCACCTGGATGAAGAGGGCCTGCGCGCGGACGGCGAGCGGTCCGTCCGGGCCGCCGATCCGCGCCTCGGCGGCGCTGTAGATCTTGCGGCCGTACACACCGGTGATCCAGGCGCGCAGGTGCAGCACCGAGTCGACGGGTACCGGGCTGAGGAAGTCGGTCTCCAGCCGGCCGGTCACGGCGGGGGCGTGCAGCAGCCAGTTGAGCGTGCCGAGGGTCTCGTCCATGGCGGTGGTCAGCAGCCCGCCGTGGGCCAGGCCCGGGCCGCCCTGGTGGGCGTCGCGGACGGCGAACTCGGCGGTGACGTCGAGTCCCTCGCCGGCGACCGCGTCGATCCGCAGGCCGCCGGGGTGCTGCGGGCCGCAGCCGAAGCAGTGCTCGTAGTGGGAGCCGAGCCGGGTGCCGGGGGCGGGCGCCCGGGGGTGGCGCTCCGGCAGGACGGCGTCCGGCGGCGGGGTGGTCGGGGTCGGCGGCATGACGGGCGCCGGCCGGTCGGTGGGGGTGCTGGGGGCTGTCGTACCGGTCACGGGGGCCAACCCTACCCAGGGGTAGGGGGCCTCCGGTGGGGGTGGCGTCCCGCGCCGGACGTCAGGGCGACCACAATGGGGGGCATGTACGACGAACGCCTCACGGTGCCGCGTTCCTGGTGGCTGCTCCCGATCGCGGTGGGTCTCACGCTCGCGCTGATCCTGATCCGGGTCAGCGGTCCGGCCGCGCTGATCGGGCTGGTGGTCGGCATCGCCGCCGGCGCGGTCGCGATCAGCAGTTACGGCTCGGCCCGCATCCGCGTGGTCCAGGGCTCACTGGTGGCCGGCCCGGCCCGGATCCCGGTGGACGCGCTCGGCGACGCTCAGGCCCTGAGCCCCGCCGAGGCGGCGGCCTGGCGCGGCCCGAAGGCCGATCCGCGCGCCTTCATGCTGCTGCGCAGCTACGTCCCGACGGCACTGCGGGTCGAGGTGACCGACCCGGCCGACCCGACGCCGTACCTGTACCTGTCGACCCGCTCGCCGATGAAGCTGGCGGAGGCCCTGGAGGACGCCCGGCGCGGCGCCCGCACCTGAGGCGGGCCCGAGCCGGCCGTGAGCCGGCCGGGCCAGGACCCGGGCCGGACGAAGACGCCGGACGGACCGAAGAGGCCGGACAAACGGAGAGGGACGGTTCCGCTGCTGCGGGACCGTCCCTACGACTTTGTCCTGACCGGGTTCCCGGCCGACTCCGTCCTGCCGGGCCCGTCCTGCCGGACGGTACCCGGACCTGCCGTCCGGCCCCGCTGCCCGGGGCCGGAAGGAGCGGTGTGCCGGTCCCGCGGGCGCAGCCGCGGGCACCGGGCCCTGTCCGCCGCGGTGCTCAGGCGCCGCAGTCCCGGCAGATCGGGTTGCCGTTCTTCTCGCTGTAGAGCTGGCTGCGGTGGTGAACCAGGAAGCAGCTCATGCAGGTGAACTCGTCGGCCTGCTTCGGCAGGACACGGACGGCGAGCTCCTCGTTCGAGAGGTCGGCGCCGGGAAGCTCCATGCCCTCCGCGGCGTCGAACTCGTCGACGTCGACAGAGCTGCCGCCCTTGTCGTTCCGCCGAGCCTTGAGCTCTTCGATGCTGTCCTCGTTGACGTCATCGTCGGTCTTGCGTGGGGTGTCGTAGTCGGTTGCCATTTGTCGCTCTCCCCCTCCGGGTTGTGCGGTGTGTGCGGTATCTCCAGCGCACGTAACGCATGGGGGGTCGGTCTTGTGCCCGACCCGAGGCGGAGATTTTGCCTTACTTCAAGCCCTGTTACTCAATCGACACTCAGCCCGGGCTCCATCGGGGTGATCCCCGGGCCTGCGGAAGGCCTCACGCTGGGCCATCGCCGACCCCTGTCGGACCCGATAAACCAGACACGGACAGTGAGCAAGACCGGTGCGGGCGCCTGAGAAATCCCGTGCCCACCAGGGAGACCGACCGATCCCGCGGACCGGCCGGGGGCCGAAATCCGGTCACGGACGGCGATCGGCACCCCTGGGCCGGTGATCACTCTCCGGGGTTGCCCGGAATCGCGGAGCGACACGATGTGAGCTTGGTCACGTTAAGAATCTTCCTGGTCAAATCACGGAAAATCCACCCACTCCGACCGCCCGGTGCCGGGCCTCAGCCGGCGGTCCTCCGGGCCGCGCGGCGGGCCAGCAGGGCGGCCTGGCGCTCCTCGAACTTCCGGGCCTGATCGTCCAGCCCGTCCAGGAAGACGCCCAGCTCGTTCTGCGCCAGCAGGCCCTCCGGGCCGAGCCCGCCGATCTCCATGACCTTGAGGTGGCGCAGCACCGGCTGGAGCACGTCGTCGTGGTGGATACGCAGGTTGTACACCCCGCCGATGGCGATCTGCGCGGCGGCGCGCTCGAAGCCGGGGATTCCGTGGCCGGGCATCCGGAAGTCGGTGACGACGTCGGCGACGGCCCGCATGGCCTGGTCCGGGGCGATCTCCAGGGCGGCCTTCAGCAGGTTCCGGTAGAAGACCATGTGGAGGTTCTCGTCGTTGGCGATCTTCGCCAGCAGCTGCTCGCAGAGCGGGTCGCCGGCGTACTTGCCGGTGTTGCGGTGCGCGATGCGGGTGGCGAGCTCCTGGAAGGCCACGTACGCGACCGAGTGCAGCATGCTGTGCGCGTTGTCGGACTCGAAGCCCTCGGACATGTGGCTCATCCGGGCCCGCTCCAGCTCCACCGGGTCGACCGCCCGGGTGGCGAGCAGGTAGTCGCGGATCGCTATCCCGTGGCGCCCCTCCTCGGCCGTCCAGCGGTGCACCCAGGTGCCCCAGGCGCCCTCGCGGCCGAACATGGTCGCGATCTCGTGGTGGTAGCTGGGCAGGTTGTCCTCGGTCAGCAGGTTCACCACCAGCGACACCCGGCCCACCGCGGTCACCCGGGACTGCTCCAGCGACCAGGCCTCGCCGCCCAGCACGCCGTCGAAGTCGCGGCCCTGGCTCCACGGGACGAACTCGTGGGGCATCCACTCCTTCGCCACGGCCAGGTGGCGGTTGAGCTCCTTCTCGACGACCTCTTCGAGGGCGAGGATCAGCCGCGCGTCGGTCCAGCCGCTCGCGACGAGCGGGGAGCTGCTGCTCTGCACAGGGGCGATGGTCACGGTCTTGCTCCTGAGGGGACGGCACGCGCTGGGACGGGCGCGTTGAGACGGGGACACTTCGTGCGGACCCGCCGACGGGCCGCCGACGGATTCACCTACGGTTGCGTAGGTTACGACACCGTAAGTTGCTCGGGCCGGAAAAGACAAGCCGCCCCCGCCAGGCCTTATGTCGTCTTGACGGGCCTGGCGGGGGCGGCTGGGAACGGTCGCCTACGGAAGGGTCGTTCGACCCTTACGGAGAGGGGATGCGGACCCTCATGGTGAGTCCGCCACCGGCGCGCGGCGTGGCCTCGATGGTGCCGCCGTGGGCGCGCACCACCGAGCGGACGATGGACAGGCCGAGCCCGACCCCCTTGTCGCTGCGGGTGCGGTCGGCACCCTTGATCCGGCGGAACGGCTCGAAGATGTGCTCCAGCTCGTACCCGGGCACCATCGGGCCGGTGTTGGAGACCACCAGCTCGCCGCCGCCGGGCACCGCCGTGGTGGCCAGCTCGACCCAGCCTCCCGGGGTGTTGTAGCGCACGGCGTTCTGCAGCAGGTTGAGCGCGAGGCGCTCCAGCAGCACGCCGTTGCCGGCGGCCATGGCCGGATCGAGCTTCGCGCGCAGCTCGACCTCGCGCTTGTCGGCCTCGCCGCGGGTCTGCTCCAGCGCCCGGGTGGCCACCTCGGACAGCTCCACCGGGCGCCGGTCGGTCAGCTCGTTCTCGCTGCGGGCGAGCAGCAGCAGGCCCTCGACCAGCTGCTCGCTGCGCTCGTTGGTGGCCAGCAGGGTCCTCCCCAGCTGCTGGAGGTCGGACGAGGCCGCCGGGTCGGAGAGCTGGACCTCCAGCAGGGTGCGGTTGATCGCCAGCGGGGTGCGCAGCTCGTGCGAGGCGTTGGCGACGAAGCGCCGCTGGGAGTCGAAGGAGCGGTCCAGCCGGTCCAGCATGCCGTCGAAGGTGTCGGCGAGCTCCTTGAGCTCGTCGTCCGGGCCGTCCAGCTCGATCCGGCGGTGCAGGTCGGAGGAGGCCACGTCGCGGGCGGTGCGGGTGATCCGGCCGAGCGGGCGCAGCACCCGGCCGGCCATCGCGTAGCCCGCCGCGAAGGCGATCACGGCGAGGCAGACCAGCATGGTCAGCGACTTGCGCAGCAGGGTGTTGAGCGCGGAGTTCGAGCGCGCCAGGTAGTCGGCGGCCTGCCACTGGTTGTAGTCCGCGCTGTTCATGGTGGTGCTGACGCCGTCGGGGCTGGTGACCCGGAGGCTGCCGTCGAAGACCAGCTTGCGCGGCGCCAGGTACGAGACGGCGTCCTGGAAGAACACGTACATCAGGAGCAGCAGCACCACGCCGGCCATCAGGAACATCCCGCCGTAGAGCAGGGTGAGCCGCATCCGGATGGTGGGGCGGAAGGGCAGCCAGGCGAGCATGCCGTCGCCGGGGGTGTAGTGCCCGGGGCGGTGGACGCGCGGCGGGGTCAGGGGCTTCGGCGGGACGGCACGCGGGCCGCCGGCGGGCGCGCCGGAGGCCCCGCCGGCCGGGGGCGGGGTGGTCATGATGGTCCTCTCGGGGCGTCCGCCGGGGCGGGCGCGTACGGCGGGGAGTCCGGGGTCGGGCGGACTCCGGTCGTCAGATCCGGTAGCCGGAGCCCGGCACGGTGACGATCACCGGCGGGTCGCCGAGCTTGCGGCGCAGCGTCATCACGGTGACGCGCACGACGTTGGTGAACGGGTCGGTGTGCTCGTCCCAGGCCTTCTCCAGGAGCTGCTCGGCCGAGACGACGGCGCCGCCGGCCCGCATCAGCACCTCCAGGACGGCGAACTCCTTGGGGGCGAGCTGGACGGTGCGTCCGTCGCGGATCACCTCGCGCCGGCCGGGGTCGACCGAGATGCCGGCGCGTTCCAGCACCGGGGGCAGCGGGACGGTCGCACGGCGGCCCAGCGCCCTTACCCGGGCGACGAGTTCGCTGAAGGCGAACGGCTTCGGAAGGTAGTCGTCCGCGCCGATCTCCAGGCCCTCGACCCGGTCGCTGATGTCGCCGGAGGCGGTCAGCATGATCACCCGGGTGGCCAGGCCCTGCTCGACCACCTTGCGGCAGACGTCGTCCCCGTGCACCAGCGGAAGATCGCGGTCCAGGACGACGACGTCGTAGTCGTTGACCGCGATGCGCTGGAGCGCGGCCTCCCCGTCGTACACCACGTCGACGGCCATCGCCTCGCGGCGCAGGCCGGTCGCGACGGCCTCGGCAAGCAGCTGCTCGTCCTCGACGACGAGAACCCGCACGGTCGTTGTCCCTTCTCCAGGCCGGCCCCGGAAAGCGGACGCGCGGCTCCGACGGTGCCTCCATCCTGCCTGGTCCGGCGGTAAAGCAGCGATAAGCTGCCCCTCGGGCACGGAGCCGGAGCCCCCGGCCGTCACCGTTCGCACCCGCAGCACTCCGCTTGGACTGTGACACAGGCAACTTTCTTCCGCCGGGAGGTTTCCCGCCCTCCGGGGCGGGGAGGACAGCTGCACACCCGCGATCTGGCTGACGGCCGGTCGCACCCACCCGCCGTGCGTTCATCCGCGCCGGCCCTGGGGCTGGGACATCACCGGGAGCGGCCGAAGGGCCGTCTCCGCACCTATCCGGACCTTCACCACCATCCGGGCTCGGTGCTTTCACCGGCTGGACCTCCTCGGGGCGGAGAGCGCACGACCGTGCACGTCCGACACAGTAAGGGGGCCCGTATGGACGCCTTCAAGGCCGGAATCCTGCAGCGCATAGCCAACGCCGAGCAGGATCTGCACCGCGCGATCGAGGCCGGGGACGAGTTCCTCGCCGAGGTGGAGCAGTCCGAGCTGGACGACCTCCGCCGACTCGCCGCCGAGCACGGCGTGGACACGGTGCTGGAGCGCCACCGCACCGCTGCCTGACCCGTCCGGCACACCGACCAGTCGCCGGATCTCCGGCACCAGCGGCCCTGCGGGGGCCGTGCGAAACCCAGGCCCTGGCATTCCCCGTATGCCAGGGCTCTTCGCATGTCCGGGGCCGCCCCGCCCGGACCCGCGGGTTCCGCGGGCGGGGCGGCCGGAACCGGTCAGTCCGCCCAGGCGCGCAGCGCGGCCAGCCGCTCCTGGAGCGGCTCGTACACCCCGGGGGCGGCGGCCACGGTCAGCTCGCCGTCGGGGCCGTGCCCGGGACGGCCGCCGACCAGGGCCCCGGCCTCGGCGGCGATCAGGCAGCCGGCCGCCCGGTCCCAGGGGGCGAGGCCGCGCTCGTAGTAGCCGTCCAGCCGCCCGGCGGCGACGTCGCACAGGTCCACCGCGGCCGCCCCGCCCCGGCGGATGTCGCGCACCTGCGGCATCAGCGCCAGCAGCACCTCGGCCTGCCGGACCCGCACCGACTGGACGTAGTTGAAACCGGTGGCGATCAGCGCCTGGCCCCAGGGCGGGGCCGGGCGGGCCGAGACCGGCCGGCCGTCGAGGCGGGCACCGCGGCCCAGGACGGCGTGGAACAGCTCGCCGCGGGCCGGGGCGTACACCACGCCGACGACCGCGCGGCCGTCCACCTCGGCGGCCACGCTGACCGCCCAGGAGGGCAGCCCGTACAGGTAGTTGACCGTCCCGTCGAGCGGGTCCACGACCCAGCGGACCCCGCTGGTGCCCGGCCGCTCGGCGCCCTCCTCGCCGAGGTAGCCGTCCTCCGGGCGGCGGTCGGTGATCAGCTCCAGGACGAGCTTCTCGGAGGCGAGGTCCATCTCGGTGACCACGTCGACCGGGCTGCTCTTGGTGCCGGCCACGCCGAGGTCGGCGGGGCGGCCGTCGCGCAGCAGCGCGCCGGCCTGCCGGGCCGCGTCCAGGGCGACCTCCAGCAGGTCGTCGAGGAGCCGGTCGTCGGACAGGGCGGGGGTGGGCACGGGGTTCTCCTCCGGAGCGACGGGACGGACGGGACGGCAGGACGGACGGGGCGCGCGGGGCGGCCAGGGCACGCGGGACGGACCGGCCGCGCGGGACGGGCGGTCAGTGCTCGGCGACCGCCGGACGCGGGGCGCGCGGGTTCGGGCAGCAGGCCACCGCGCACACGTCGTGGCTGGGGCCGAGGGTGCCGAGGGCGCAGCGGGTCACCCGCTCGCCGCGCTCGACGGCGGCCCGCTCCAGGACGAGCTCGCGCACCGCGGCGGTGAACCGGGGGTCGGCGCCGACGGTGGCGGCCCGGGCCACCGGCAGGCCGAGCTCGGCGGCCTTGGCCACGGCCTCGGTGTCGAGGTCGTACTTGACCTCCATGTGGTCGGAGACGAAGCCGATCGGGACCATGACCACGGCGGGCGCGCCGTCGGCGTGCTGGGCCTCCAGGTGGTCGCAGACGTCGGGTTCCAGCCACGGGGTGTGCGGGGCCCCGCTGCGGCTCTGGTACACCAGCTCCCACGGCCGCTCGGCCACGCCGGTGCGGTCGGCCACCGCGGCGGCGATCAGCCGGGCCACGTCCAGGTGCTGGGCGACGTACGCGCCGCCGGGCTCGCCGCGGGCCGGGTCGTCCGGGGCGCCGGAGGTCTCGGCCATCGAGTCCGGGACGGAGTGGGTGGTGAACGCCAGCCGGGCGCCGGGACGGACGGCCTCGGGCAGCTCCTCCAGGGCGGCCAGGACGGCGTCGGTCATCGGCTCGACGAAGCCCGGGTGGTTGTAGAAGTGCCGCAGCTTGTCGACCCGCAGAGCGGGCACGCCCTCCTCGGCGAGCGCGGCCAGCGCGTCGGCCAGGTTCTCCCGGTACTGGCGGCAGCCCGAGTAGCCGGCGTAGGCGCTGGTGGCGAGCACCGCGATCCGGCGGTGGCCGTCGGCGGCCAGCTCCCGCAGGGTGTCGACCAGGTAGGGCGCCCAGTTCCGGTTGCCCCAGTACACCGGCAGGTCCAGCCCGTGCTCGGCGAAGTCCTTGCGCAGCGCGGCGAGCAGCTCGCGGTTCTGCCCGTTGATCGGACTGACCCCGCCGAACATGAAGTAGTGCTTGCCCACCTCCTTCAGCCGCTCCTTGGGGATGCCGCGGCCGCGGGTGACGTTCTCCAGGAACGGGACGACGTCCTCGGGCCCCTCGGGCCCGCCGAAGGAGAGCAGCAGCAGGGCGTCGTACGGGGCGGCGCCGGAGGGGGAGGGTTTGCGCGCGTCGGACATGGCACCGATCCTGCCACTGAGGGGCCGGGTGCCGTCGCGGGGGCCGCGCGGGTGTCCGGAAAATACCGTTTGCCAACGTACGTAAGCTGTGTTTGCCAGCCTTGTTCCTTACTCCCCTGCCCGGAGCTCCCGTGCTGTCCAGCTACCGCCAGATATTCGCCTCCCCCGGCACTCTGGCCTTCTCCTCCACCGGCTTCGTCTCCCGGCTGCCGATCTCCATGACCGGGATCGGCATCGTGACCATGCTGTCCCAGCTCAGAGGCTCCTACGGAGTGGCCGGCCTGGTCTCCGCCTGCCTCGCGGTCTCCGCCGCGATCCTCGGCCCCCAGGTCTCCCGGCTGGTGGACCGGCACGGCCAGCGGAGGATCATCGTCCCCGCCATGGCGATCACCATCGTCGCCGTCACCGGCCTGCTGCTCTGCGCCCGGCTGGAGGCCCCGGACTGGACGCTGTTCCTCTTCGCCGCCGGCATGGGAGTGATGCCCAGCACCGGTGCGATGGTCCGCGCCCGCTGGGCCCACCTCTACCGCGAGGACACCGGCAAGCTGCACACCGCCTACTCCTTCGAGGCCGTGGTCGACGAGGTCTGCTTCATCGTCGGCCCGATCCTCTCCATCGGCCTGGCCACCTCCGTCTTCCCCGAGGCCGGCGTGCTGCTCGCCGGGATCTTCCTCGCCGTCGGCGTGCTGCTGTTCGCCGGGCAGCGCTCCACCGAGCCGCCGGTCCACCCGGCCGCCCGGCACGCGGGCGGCTCGGTCATCCTCAACCGCGGCCTCCAGGTGCTGATCGTGACCTTCGTCGCCACCGGCGCGATCTTCGGCTCGGTCGAGGTGGTCACCGTCGCCTACGCCGAGGCCCAGGGCCACAAGTCGATCTCCAGCGTGATCCTCGCCCTGTGGGCGCTCGGCTCCTGCCTGGCCGGGGTGGTCTTCGGGACCCTCAAGCTCACCGGCTCGATGGCGGTGCGCTTCCTCGTCGGCGTCCTGTTCATGGCGGTCAGCATGGTTCCGCTGCTGCTGGTCGCACACGCGGTGCACGGCGTCGGCGGGCTGGTCGCGGTCGGCGCCGCGCTGCTGATCGCCGGCATCGCCATCTCCCCCACCCTGATCACCGCGATGGCCCTGGTCGAACGGCTCGTCCCGGCCTCCCAGCTGACCGAGGGCATGACCTGGACCACCACCGGCCTGGCCCTCGGCGTCGCGGTCGGGTCCTCGGCCGGCGGCTGGGTGGTCGACGCCTCCGGAGCCGCCGCGGGCTACTGGGTGCCGCTGGCCGCGGGCCTGCTCGGCGTGGTCGCCGCCCTCGCCGGCCTCGCCCGGCTGCGCGCCGGACTGGCCACCGAACCCACCGCCGAGGCTGCGGCCGACGGGGCCGGACGACCCGTAGACGCCGACCGGTGAACTGACTAGTCTCTCGCCCTACCCGCGGGCCGTACCGGCGGGTAGGGCGGTAGCGCCGCCCCGGACCGCGCCGACCCGTTCGGCCACGGAGCAGGAGGCAGCGCAATGCCCCAGGCCAGTACCGCGACCCCCGCCCGGTGGACCAACTGGGCCGGCAACCAGAGCGCCCGGCCCGCCCGGGCCGCCGCCCCCGGCACCGCGGAGGAACTGGCCAAGGAGATCCTGCGGGCCGCCGAACAGGGCCGCACCGTCAAGGCCGTCGGCTCCGGCCACTCCTTCACCTCCATCGCCTCCGCCGGCGACGGCGTCCAGATCCGCCCGCACGCGCTCACCGCCGTCCGCGGGATCGACCGCGAGGCCGGCACCATCACCGTCGAGTCCGGCCTCCCGCTGCACCGGCTCAACCGGGTCCTCGCCGCCGAGGGCCTCTCGCTGACCAACATGGGCGACATCGAGGTCCAGACCGTGGCCGGCGCCACCAGCACCGGCACCCACGGCACCGGCCGCGACTCCGGCTCGCTGGCCGCCCAGATCCGCGCCCTGGAGATCGTCCTCGCCGACGGCACCGTCCGGCGCTGCTCCCCCACCGAGAACCCCCGGCTCTTCCAGGGCGCCCGGCTCGGCCTCGGCGCCCTCGGCGTGATCACCGCGCTCACCTTCGGCGTCGAGCCGGCCTTCCTGCTCACCGCGCACGAACAGCCGATGGGCTTCGACGAGGTGCTGGAGCGCCTGGACGACCTCACCGCCGTCAACGAGCACTTCGAGTTCTACTGGTTCCCGCACACCGACCGCTGCGCCACCAAGCGCAACAACCGCAGTCAGGGCCCGGCCGCCCCGCTGCCCCGGTTCAAGGAGTGGCTGGAGGACGACTTCCTCTCCAACACCGTCTGGGAGGGCGCCTGCCGGGTCGGCCGGCGCTTCCCCGGCTCGATCCCCTCCATCGCCTCGATGGCCAGCCGGGCCTGGTCCGAGCGCAGCTTCACCGACACCGCGTACAAGGTGTTCACCAGCCCGCGCAAGGTCCGCTTCGTGGAGATGGAGTACGCGGTGCCGCGCGCGGCCGTCGGCGAGGTGCTGCGCGAACTGAAGGCCCTGGTCGAGCGCTCCGACTGGAAGGTCAGCTTCCCGGTCGAGGTGCGCTTCGCCCCCGCCGACGACCTCTGGCTCTCCACCGCCTCCGGCCGGGACAGCGCCTACATCGCCGTCCACCTCTACCGGGGCACCGCCGACCAGGGCTACTTCACCGGCGTCGAACAGCTGATGACCGCCCATCAGGGCCGGCCGCACTGGGGCAAGCTGCACACCCGCGACGCCGAGTACCTGGCCGGCGTCTACCCGCGCTTCGGCGACTTCACCGCGCTGCGCGACGAGGTCGACCCGCAGCGGGTGTTCGGCAACGACTACCTGCGCCGGGTGCTGGGCGCCTGACCGGCGCATGTCCTAGGAGGTCGCGGCGGCCCCGTCGGCCGACGGCGGGGCGACCGGTGCCTTCGCCGGCTCCTTCAGCGGCTCCCTCGCCGGGGCGTCGCTCGGCGCCGGCGGCTGCGGGGTCGTGCCGCCGCCGGGCTTCCCGCCGCCCGCCGACGGGGAGGCGCCGGCCGACGGGGTCGCGCCCGGGCCCGCCGAGGGCGAGGCCGTCCCCGCGCCGGTGCTCGGCGTGTCGCCCGGCTCCCGGCTCGGCCGGGTGGTCGCCGGGGCCGAGGCCCCGCCGGACGGTGCGGTGTCCTGGCCCGGGCGGCCGCCCGGGGCGGGCCGGTCCGTCGGGGCGTCCTGCGGCCGGTCGGACTTGTCGGACTTGGACGTCAGCGCCCCGCCGAAGGACGTGCCGTTGCCGGACTCGCCCTTGACCGTCGCCGACACCGGCTGCCCGGTGGCCAGTTCGAACGCCACGATCGGCGCCATCGCCAGCACGAAGACCAGCCCGGACACCGCCGCGTACGTCTTCCAGCCCCACCGCCGGCGCGCCCGCACCACCTGCGGCTCGTTCCACTCCGAGGTGATCACCGGCGGCTGCGCCCGCGTCCCGGACGGCCCGGTCTCCACCGGCGCCTGCCGCAGGGTGTTGACGGCCTGGTTCGGCCCCCGGTCCACCGCCTCGCGCAGCTGCTCACCGGTCCGCTTGAAGATGTGCTGGAACACCGCGCCACCGGTGGTGGCCCCGATGCTCACCACGGCGGCGCCCAGGATCGTGCCGTACACCCCCAGCTCGGAGGCCAGCAGCGCGCCCACCACCGTGGCCAGCGCACTCGCCGCGACCTGAGCCACACTCAGATCGATGCGCCTGCGCTCCTCCTTGACCTTTCCGCCCTCCTCGGCGGGGCTCCGCTCCGGCATCAACATCCCTCGGTCCGTACGACTGTTCCTCGAACAAGGCTCTCCATCTTGCACAAAGAAGGACACAAGGGACGAAAATGCGGTTCTCCGCACCCGGATTGTGTGAAGATGATCACCGTTCATCCGACGGTGGTCCGCCATTGGGGGAGCGCGCTCTTGAGATTCCCGTGAATCGCGGGAGACTTGAGCGGCGAGCCGCCCCGCTGGATGCCACGAATGGAGTACTGTTCGTAAAGCCCGAGCCTTGGGTCGACTTGTCGACTACGTCTACACCGGTAGCTTGACGAGGAGCCACTGAACGGGCACGCACGGCGACGCCGGTCCCGGATCGTCGCGAACACTCCGCGTGCGAGGACGGCCGGGACACCCAGGCGCGACGCCGACGGACGGCGTGGCAAAAAGGCAACCGTGCCACAGCGGCGCGCGCGGGCATAAGCCCGACACGCCGGGGAACTCAGCAAGGTTGTGGCCAGTCGCCAGTGGGCAGGCCACACTCAGTACGGGAGCAGCGACGCAGGTGACGTCGGCAGGCACCACCCGGGAGGTAACCGTGCCCGAACTGCGGGTTGTGGCCGTCAGCAACGACGGCACACGGCTGGTGCTCAAGGCTGCCGACAGCACGGAGTACACCCTTCCCATCGATGAGCGGCTGCGTGCCGCCATCCGCGGGGACCGGCCGCGCCTCGGCCAGATCGAGATCGAGGTCGAGAGCCATCTGCGGCCCCGGGACATCCAGGCCCGGATACGAGCCGGTGCCTCCGCCGAGGAGGTCGCCCAGGCGGCCGGCATCTCCGTCGACCGCGTCCGCCGCTTCGAGGGCCCGGTGCTCGCCGAGCGCGCCTTCATGGCCGAGCGCGCCCGCAAGACCGCGATCCGCCGCAACGGCGAGTCCCCCGGTCCGCAGCTCGGCGAGGCCGTCGCCGAGCGGCTCGCGCTGCGCGGCGCCGAGAAGGAGACCGAGCGCTGGGACTCCTGGCGGCGCGACGACGGCACCTGGGAGGTCATCCTCTCCTACCGGGCCGACGGCGAGGGCCGCAGCGCCTCCTGGACGTACGACCCGCCCCGGCGCCTGGTCCAGCCCAACGACGACGAGGCCCGCGCGCTGATCGGCGAGAACGTCGAGCGCGAGGAGGAGTCGGTCTTCCCGTTCATCCCGCGGATCGCCCGGCTCCCCCACGAGCGGCCGCCCCGCCCGATGATCGACCGGCCCTCGGCCGACCGCATCATGTCGGCCCGCGAGGTCCGCGAGTCGCGGGAGGCCACCGCCGAGGCCCGGGACTCGCTGACCAGCCTGCTCGACGTGGTCCCCGCCTTCCGCGGCGACCTCGCCGTCGGCGCCCCCGCCCCGATCGAACCGGTGCCCGCCGAGGTCGCCGAGGAGAGCGAGGAGGCCGCTGCGGCGGCCGCCCCGGCCGTCGGCGCGGGCTCGGCCTACGCCGACATCCTGATGCCGCGCGCCGTCGCCCCGCACCGTGAGCGCCTGGTCGGCACCACCGACCGGCAGGCCGAGGCGGACGGCGTCCGGCCCGGCCGCCGGGCCACCGTGCCCAGCTGGGACGAGATCGTCTTCGGCAGCCGCCGCAAGAAGCAGGAGTAGTAGCGCAGCAGCACGCTGGTAGGGGGCGTCGGCCGAGCCGGCGCCCCCTACCGCTGCGCACCCGTCGGGGGATCCCGCCGCAGGGTGCGCGCAGGCTCAGCCCGGCTGCTCGGTGACCGCCACCGGACGCGACTCGTCGCTCGACCACTCGCTCCACGAGCCCGGGTACAGCACGGCCGGCAGACCCGCCACCTCCAGCGCCAGGATCTGGTGCGCCGCCGTCACGCCCGAACCGCAGTACACCGCGGTCTCCCGCTCCCCCGCGCCCAGCGCCCGGAACCGGGCGGCCAGCTCGGCGGCCGGCCGGAACCGGCCGTCCGGGCCCACGTTCCCGGCCGTCGGCGCCGAGACCGCGCCCGGGATGTGCCCGGCCCGCGGGTCCACCGGCTCGCTCTCGCCCCGGTAGCGCTCCCCGGACCGGGCGTCCAGCAGCAGGCCGCCGCGCGCCAAGGCCGCGGCGCCGTCCCCGTCCACCGTCGGCAGCTGCCCCGGCACCGGCTTGAAGTCGCCCTCCCCCGGCTCCGGCGGCTCGGTCGACACCGGCAGCCCGGCCCCCTGCCAGGCCGCGAACCCGCCGTCCAGCACCCGGACGTCCCGGTGCCCGGCCCAGCGCAGCAGCCACCAGGCCCGGGCCGCCGCCATCGAGGCCGCGCCGTCGTACACCACGACCGGGCGCAGCGCACTCACCCCGAAGCGGCGCATCGCCGCGCCGAACTCCTCCGGGTCCGGCAGCGGGTGGCGACCGCCCCGGCCGGGGGCGCCGGGCGGGGCGGCCAGGTCCCGGTCCAGCTCGACGAAGTGGGCGCCGGGCAGGTGACCGGCCCGGTACTCCTCGGCCGCGGTCGGGCCGCCCGGCGCGGCGCCGACCAGCTGGTAGCGCACGTCCAGCAGCACCGGCGGCAGCGCGGAGGCCAGCGCCTCCCGCAGCTCGGCCGCGGAGATCAGCGGGGAACCGTCGTTGTAGGTGGTGGTCATGGCGGCCATTGTCGCGCAGCGCGGCCCCCGCGGCGGGGCATCCGGCTCCTCGCCGCGGTCCGACCCGCGGAATCCGACGGAATCCGTCGGGACACGCCCGAACCGCCGCTCTTTGTGGGGTCTTTGCCGGATTCTCCGCGCGGCCCGAGGGTTGGGCGCCCGCCAGGGTGGAAGCATCACCCTCGCGCGCGTGGATTTCCGTGCGCCAACCACCCACGAGGAGGCCCGCATTGCCCGCGGTGGAACTCCGACTGGCCCAGGGCACGCCCTGCTGGGTCAGCCTGCTGACCGACGACCTGCCCGGCGCCCGCGCCTTCTACGGCGCCCTGCTCGGCTGGACGTACACGCCCGGGCCCGGGCAGCTCGGCGACTACGTCCGGGCCGAGCTCGACGGGGCGCCGGTGGCCGGCCTCGGCGTCTCCACCGCCACCGGCTTCCCGGTGCAGTGGACCACCTACTTCGCCGTGGACGACGCCGACCGCACCGCCCAGCTGGTCCGCGAGTGCAGCGGGACCGTCGCCGTCGGACCGCTCCAGGCCGAACGCGCCGGGCGGATGGCCATCGCCGCCGACGTCTCCGGTGCGGTCTTCGGCCTCTGGCAGGGCGAGGAGCACCTCGGCCGGGAGGCCGGCCGCGAACCGGGCGCCCCGGCCTGGGCCGAACTGCTCACCCCCGACGCACAGGGCGCCGCCGCCTTCTACTCCACCGTGTTCGGCCGCCCGGTCCGCTCCACCGCGGACGAGACCGCACTGCTGGTGAACGAGCGGCCGGTCGCCGGCATCCGGCACCGCGCCGAGCTGCGCGGCCACCCGCCGCGCTGGCGCACCCACTTCGTGGTCCGCGACGCCGGGCTGGCCGCCCGTCACGCCGTGGAGCTCGGCGGCCGGGTCCTGGTCGAACCGCACGACACCGCCCGCGGCCGCGCCGCCCGGCTCGCCGACCCGCAGGGCGGGCACTTCTCCGTGCTGGAAGTGATTCCGTAGCGGCCGCGGCCGTCCGGGGGGCGCCGGTGCCTGCGGGCCGCCGGCCCTCCCGGGCCTGCTGCTCCGCTCCGGCCTGCCGATCTTCCCCTCAGGCCTGCTGCTCCTCGAAGGGCAGCACGTCCGGGGAGAGCACCGAGGCGCGCGCCGTCGCGGCGGTCAGCCGGCGGCGGTGGTGGCGGCGGCACAGCACCTCGTAGCCGACCTCGTCCCGGTCCACCGAGATGTCGCCGATCACCACCTGCGCGCCCTCGACCACCATCACGCCGCCGACCGTCCGGGCGTTGTGGGTGGCCCGGGCGCCGCACCAGCACAGCGCCTCGACCTGGAGCACCTCCACCCGGTCGGCCAGCTCGATCAGCCGCTGCGAGCCCGGGAACAGCCGGGTGCGGAAGTCGGTGGTGATGCCGAAGGTGTAGACGTCGATGCCCATCTCGTCCACCACCCGGGCCAGCTGGTCGACCTGTTCGGCGGCGAAGAACTGCGCCTCGTCGCAGATCAGGTAGTCCACCCGCCCGCCGGCCGAGATCCGCTGCACGACGTGCGCGTGGAAGTCGAAGTCGTCCGTCACCTCGACCGCGTCGGCGCGCAGGCCCAGCCGGCTGGAGATCGTCGCCGCGCCCGCCCGGTCGTTGCGGGTGAGGATCACGCCCTGCCGGCCGCGCGCGGTGTGGTTGTGGTCCATCTGCAGCGCCAGCGTCGACTTGCCGCAGTCCATCGTGCCCGAGAAGAACACCAGTTCAGCCATGGGTGGAGCAAAGGCCTTTCAAATCAAGGGAGTTCGGGCACAGATAAGTCAAGTGGGCGGCGCGGCCCGGCTAGCCGCGGACTTCGAGCAGCGGCACGAACTGCTCGACCGGGGTCATCGAACCGTGCAGACCGATCATCGCGGACTCGCCGGGCTCGTTGCGGGAGGCGACGATCGCGATGTCGTCGCGCGCCGCGGCCACCACGTCGCCGATCCGGGCGTACACCCGCTCGTCCACCGTCGGACCGAACCAGCCCGCCTCGATCGCCCGGTCCCGGGTGGCCACCCACATCCGGTCGCCCAGCACCTCGCTCCAGACCGCGTGCACATCGGCCGCCGCACCGGGCACCGCGTACACGTGCCGGGCCCGGCCCTCGCCGCCGAGCAGGGCGACGCCGGCGCCCAGCTCCCAGTCCTCGTCGAAGTCGATCCGGTCCTCCGGCGCGATGTCGATCATGCCGTGGTCGGCCGTCACGTACATCGCCGAGCGCGGCGGCAGCTGCGCGGCCAGCCGGCGGGCCAGCCGGTCCACCGCGTCCAGCGTCATCCGCCACTCGTCCGAGTCCACCCCGAAGCGGTGGCCCGCACCGTCCAGCTCGCTGACGTAGGTGTACACCAGCGCCCGGTCGTGCTCGGCCAGCCAGGAGGCCGCCAGGTCCATCCGCTCCTCGCCCGTGGTGCGGCCGAGGAAGGTGCCGCCGGACAGCGCCACCCTGGTCAGCGGGGTCTGGGCGAACAGCGGGGACGAGACCTGCGCGGTCGCCACCCCGGCCTGGTGGGTCCGCTCGAAGACCGTCGGGTACGGCTGCCAGGCGTGCGGGTCGGTCGGCGGCTGCCAGCGCAGCTGGTTCATCAGGTAGCCGGCGCCCGGTACCGCCACCGTGTACCCGGCCAGGCCGTGCAGGCCCGGCGGCGTGCCGGTGCCGACCGAGGCCAGCGAGGTCGCCGTGGTCGACGGGAAGCCCGCGGTCAGCGGACGGCCGCTGCCGCCCAGCGAACTCCCGACGAGCGAGGACAGGAACGGCGCGTACTCGGGGTGGCGCAGCAGCAGCTCCCAGCCCAGGCCGTCCACCAGGAACACCACCACCCGGTCCGCCGGGGCGATCGGGAGCGTCGCGGTGAACCCGGGGACGCCCAGCCCCGCCGCCACCGAGGGCAGCAGGTCGCACAGCGAGCCGCTGCCGTACGGGGGCGCGGGGGCCGTGGCCGGGTCAAGGATCTCGAAGGCGTCGTAGCCGTCGGCAGGAACGAAGGACATGGAACCGGATTCGTAGCGGTGCGGTCGGTCGGATGCGGCGGAGCTCAGACCCGCGGGCTGGTGCTGATCGTCGCGTCGGACAGCGCCCGGGCGAACACCAGCGCCTGGGCCACCGTCTCCGGGCCGTCGCCGGCCTCGCTCACCCGCAGGGAGAGGTCGTCGGCCGTGGCCGAGCCGGTGTAGCCGTGGTCGGCCTCGCAGTTCGGGTCCGAGCAGCCGGCCGGCTCCAGGTCCAGGCGCTGCACCGCGCCCCAGCCGATCGTCAGCACCACCTCGCGCGGCAGGGTGCCCGGGGTGTACGTCTCGGGGTTCGCCACCATCCGGCTCAGCACGACCGAACCGATCCGGTCCAGCCGGACGCTCTCCGTCGACGTCGTCGCGAACGGCACCGCCGGGCTGCCTTCGGCCCCGGACTGCTCGTCGGTGTGACTCACCACGAACCGGGTCGGGGTGAGCACCAGCACCGTCACGTGCCGGCGCACCTCGTTGGCGTCGAACGTCGTCTCCTGGTGCACCAGGTAGGAGCTGATCGGCTCCGGGCCCACCGCGGACTCGACCGCCTCGGACACCAGGGCCGGGTAGTAGCCGCTGCGCTCGATAGCCGAGCGCAGGTCCTGAGTGGTGGTGGTACCGGTCTTCGCCATATCTCCATCCTGGCATGGTCCGCCGACGAAGCGGGCGGCACGGCGCCGAGCTTCGGACAACAGCGCCCGGGCAGGGCGCAACCAAGGAAGGTTACAGCGTGCTCATCGCGCGCGGGCCCAGATCGCTGCGGACCGGCAGGGGTGCGACCCGTACCCGCGCCCCCAGGATCGCCAGTCCGTGCGGGGCCACGACCACCGGTTCGAGATCCACCGAGGCGATCTCCGGAACGTCGTCCACCAGCTGCGAGACCCGCAGCAGCAGTTCCTCCAGCGCGCCGGTGTCCACCGCCTCGGCGCCGCGCCAGCCGAACAGCAGCGGCGCCGCCCGGACCTCCCGGATCAGCCCGGCGACGTCCTGGTCGGTGGCCGGAACCAGCCGGTGCGCCGTGTCGCCCAGCAGTTCGGCCGGCGCACCGGCCAGACCGAAGGAGAGGATCGCGCCGACCGCCGGGTCCACCGTGGCGGCGATCACGGTGTCCACGCCGCGCGGCGCCATCCGCTGGACCACCAGCTCGGCCTGCGCGGCGCCGCCGAGCAGCGCGTCCAGTTCGCGGTGGGCGCGGCGCAGGACCGCCTCGTCGGTCAGGTCCAGCCGGACACTGCCCAGGTCGGGGCGGTGGCGCAGGTGCGGGGCGGTCGCCTTGAGGGCCACCGGGTAGCCGAGCGTCCCCGCGGCCCGTACGGCCGTCTCCTCGTCCGGGGCCGGCCGCACCGGGGAGACGTCGATCCCGTAGCGGGCCAGCAGCTCCTGGGCCCCGGCCTCGGGCAGGGTGATCCGGGCGCCGCCGGGCTGGGTGCGCGCGGCCACCGCGGCCCGGGTGCTCAGCGCCGCCTCCACCAGCCGGCGGGCGCCGGGCTCGTCGATCCGGTCCAGCTCGGGGACGCGCGCCGTCTCCTCGGCCTCGGCCGTGCGGCGGCGCCACTGCGCGTAGTGCACGGCGTGGGTGAGGGCGTTCACGGCCCGCTCGGGCGCCGCGTAGGCGGGGATGCCGCCGGGGCGCAGCCGGGTCGGCAGGTCGGTCAGCGCCAGGTGGGTGAGCAGCAGCGGCTTGCCCAGCTCCCGGGCGCGCAGGGCCGCTTCGAGCAGGGCGGCGGCGATCTCCGGGTCGTCCGAGCCCATCGCCGGGTCGTCCTCGCCGGTCAGCCGGCCGCCCATGAAGGCGTGGGCGGAGGTGCCGATCGGCGGGATGGCGACGGCGATCACCGCGTCCACGGCCGGGTCGGCGAGCGCGACGTCCAGCGCGATCCGGAAGTTCTCGCCGGTCGCGGCGGTGGTGAGGTCGACGGGAGTGCACGGGCGCAGGCCGGCGCTCAGCAGGGCGTCGTAGGTGAGCAGGCCGAGCGAGTCGGAGTTGCCGACCACCGCGACCCGGTCCCCCGGTGGCAGCGGCTGCTGGGCCAGCAGCTCGCCGGTGTCGTACAGCTCGGTGATCGTCGCCACCCGGGTGACGCCCGCCTGTTCGAACAGCGCGTCCACGGTGGCGTCGCGCAGGCCGGTGGCGGTGGCGGGGACGGCGTGGCCGGGCGGCAGGCTGCCGGTGTGCCGGGCGCCCTTGACCACCACGACCGGCTTGACGGCGGCCAGCCGGCGGGCGATCCGGGTGAACTTGCGCGGGTTGCCGAAGGACTCCAGGTACAGCAGCACCACCTGGGTGGCGTCGTCCTCGGCCCAGTACTGGAGGAAGTCGTTGCCGGAGACGTCGGAGCGGTTGCCGACCGAGGCGAAGGAGGAGACGCCGAGGCCGCGCTTGTGGGCGGCCTCCAGCAGGGCCACGCCGATCGCGCCGGACTGGCAGAAGATCCCGAAGCCGCCGCTACCGGGCAGGCGCGGGGCGAGCGAGGCGTTCAGCGGGTGCTGCGGGTCGGTGTTGATCAGGCCGAAGGCGTTCGGGCCGATCACCCGCATGCCGGCCGCGCGGGCCTGGCGGACCAGCGCGCGCTGGCGGTCCCGGCCCTCCGGGCCGGTCTCCGCGTAGCCGGCGGTGACCACCACCAGGCCCTGCACCCCGTGGGCGCCGCACTCGGCGACGGCGGCCGGGACGGCGCCCTCGGGGACGGCGATCACGGCGAGGTCCACCGGTCCGGGAATGTCCAGAATCGAACGGTGGACCGGGACGCCGTCCAGCTCGGTGCCGGGCGCGGCGTTGCGGTTCACCGCGTACACCGCGCGGTCGGCCGGGGCGTCGTCCCCCAGCAGGTCGCGCAGGATGGCCCGGCCGACGGTCTGCGGGGTGCGGGAGACCCCGATCACCGCCACCGAGCGCGGGGTGAGCAGCCGCTGCACCGAGCGCGCCTCGGCGCGGTGCTCGCGGGCGCGCATCACGGCGAGCGAGCGGTCGGTCTGTTCGAGGTCGAACTCCAGGTGCACCACGCCGTCGGCGAAGCTGCGGTGCTGGGTGTACCCGGCGTCGGTGAAGACCTTCACCATTTTCCGGTTCTCCGGCAGCACTTCGGCCTGGAAGCGGCGGATGCCGCGCTCCTGCGCGACCGCCGCGATGTGCTCCAGCAGGGCGGAGGCCACGCCGCGGCCCTGGTGGGCGTCCTGCACCAGGAAGGCCACCTCGGCGTCGGTGCCGGTGTCGCAGGGGCGGCCCTCGGCGTCGATCCGGTCGTACCGGACGGTGGCGATGAAGCGGTCCCGGACCACCACCGCGAGGCCCACCCGGTTCACGAAGTCGTGGTGGGTGAAGCGGCGGACGTCCTTGTCGGAGAGCCGCGGATATGGGGCGAAGAAGCGGAAGTACTTGGACTGGTCCGACACCTGCTCGTAGAACTCCACGAGCCGGCCGGCGTCGGCGGGGGTGATCGGCCGGATCCGGGCCGTGCCGCCGTCACGCAGCAGGATGTCCGCTTCCCAGTGCTGCGGATAGTCGGGTTGCTCGGGGTTCGCCACCGCGGGGTCTTCCACATTCGTCAGGTTATCCGGCGGCGGGCCGAATGGCGCCGGGCGCGTGCTCACGGCAGGGTGGACAGCGCCATCGACCGGGTTTTATGCCCCGAAAAGAAACAATCACAACTCCTGAACGCGGCGGTTTCCAGGGGCCGCCTGCGTGCAACACTGGTCTAGACAACATGGCCGCTTCCCCCGCTCCCCCTGAGCACGGCCGTGACCAGCTTCACCGGAAAGGCACGTCTCATGGCTGAGCGCCGCGTCACCATCGGTTGGGCCGAGGGCCTGCACGCCCGTCCCGCCTCCGTCTTCGTCCGGGCCGTCACGGCCACCGGCGTGCCGATCACCATCGCCAAGCCCGGCGGCAACCCGGTCAACGCCGCCTCCATGCTCGGCCTCCTCGGCCTGGGCGCCCAGGGCGGCGACGAGGTCATCCTCGCCTCCGACGCCGAGAACGCCGACGACGCCCTCGACCGCCTCGCCAAGCTCGTCTCCGAAGGCCTCGACGAGCTCCCCGCCGCGGCCTGAGCCTCGCAGCACACACCCGATCGGGGTGCCGCCACACCGT
>NZ_JBHXTL010000020.1:44235-66522 GCF_042677365.1 Kitasatospora sp. NPDC127116 | reverse complement strand
TGTGTGTGTTGGGTGTGTGGTTTTTTTTTTTTTTTATTACAAACTCCAACACCCGGGTGGGGGCGCCGCCCCCCGGGGGGCCCCACCCCGATCGGCTTTCGGTCAGCCCTTGACGCAGACGACCTGCTTGAGGTGCGCGACCACCTCGACGAGGTCCTTCTGCTGCTCGATGACCTTCTCGATGTTCTTGTAGGCGCCCGGGATCTCGTCCACCACGCCGCCGTCCTTGCGGCACTCCACGCCCTTGGTCTGCTCGACCAGGTCCCGGGCGGTGAACCGCTTCTTCGCCGCGGTGCGGCTCATCTTGCGGCCGGCGCCGTGCGAGGCGGAGTTGAACGACGACGCGTTGCCCAGACCGCGGACGATGTAGGAACCCGTCCCCATCGAGCCGGGGATGATCCCGAGGTCGCCGGAGCCGGCCCGGATCGCGCCCTTGCGGGTCACCAGCACGTCGACGCCGTCGTACCGCTCCTCCGCCACGTAGTTGTGGTGGCAGCTGATGACCTCGTCGAAGGTGACCTCCGCCTTGGTGAACTCGCGCCGGACGACGCCCTGGAAGAGCGCCATCATCAGCGCGCGGTTGTTCTTGGCGTACTCCTGCGCCCAGAACAGGTCCTGGCGGTAGGCGGCCATCTCCGGGGTCTTCGCCAGGAAGACGGCCAGGTCCCGGTCGATCAGGCCCTGGTTGTGCGGCAGCGCGCGGGCGACGCCCATGTGGTGCTCGGCCAGCTCCTTGCCGATGTTGCGCGATCCGGAGTGCAGCATCAGCCAGACCGCACCGGTCGTATCAACGCACAGTTCTATGAAGTGATTTCCTCCGCCGAGCGTCGCCATCTGCTGCATCGCCCGCTCGCGGCGCCACTTGACGTCCTCCGCGATGCCGTCGAAGCGCTGCCAGAAGTCGTCCCAGCCCGCCGCGCGGAAGTCGTTCAGCTTGGTCGGGTCGACCGGGTCGGTGTGCAGGCCTCGGCCGACCGGGATGGCCCGCTCGATCTCGCGGCGCAGGACGGAGAGGTCGTCCGGGAGGTCCTCGGCGGTGAGCGAGGTCTTCACCGCGCTCATCCCGCAGCCGATGTCGACGCCGACCGCCGCCGGGCAGACCGCGTCCTTCATGGCGATGACGGAGCCGACCGTCGCGCCCTTACCCAGGTGGACGTCGGGCATCACGGCGAGGCCGTGCAGCCACGGCAGGGAGCTGATGTTGCGCAGCTGCTGGAGGGCCTGGCCCTCGACCGTCGCCGGGTCGGTCCACATCCGGATCGGGACCCGGACGCCGGGCACCTCGGTGTACGTCATGGTTGAACGACCTCCAGAGGTCGGGTGGTTCGCAGAAGGGTGGGGTGCCGCGCGAAAGGATCCCGGCGCGGCTCGGGGAAGTTCAGGGCTGGGCTCAGACGCCCAGGGTCGCGGTACGGGGGGAGTACGGCCTTGGGGAGCGTCGTCGTATGGCTTGCTCGACCCGCATGGTGACCGCCTCCCTTCCCTCGTCGCAGTGCGCACGTGCTGTGCGCCGGGGAACATCTATCCACGGAACGGGTGCGGCCCGCAATGGATTTAAAAACGCGTCCGGCCCGGCGGAGCGGGTGCTCCACCGGGCCGGACGGAACGGCGAGAGGCGTCAGCTGACGACGGTGACCTCGCCGATGCCGAGCGCCCGCACGTCGTCGGCGATCACGGCGGCGTCGCCGACCAGGACGGTGACCAGCCGGTCCGGCGGGAAGGCCGCGACGACCGCCTCGGTGGCGGCGGCGGTGCGCAGCTCGGCGAGCTGCCGGTACACCTCGGCCTGGTAGTCGTCCGGCAGGTACTGCTCGACCTGGTCGGCCAGCGTGCCGGCGACCGAGCCCGCGGTCTCGTACTTCAGCGGGGCGACGCCGACCAGGAACTGCACGGCCTCGTCGCGCTCGGCGTCGGTGAGGCCCTCGGCGGCGAGGGTGCGCAGGATGGTCCAGGTGTCGGCCAGCGCGGGGGCGGTGGAGGCGGTGTCCACCGAGCCGCTGATGGCGAGCATCGCGCGCCCGCTGCCGTCGGCGGCCGAGCGCAGCGGCTGGGCGAAGGCGCGCACGCCGTAGGTGTAGCCCTTCTCCTCGCGCAGGACGCGGTCGAGGCGGGAGGTGAGGGTGCCGCCGAGGCAGTAGGTGCCGAGGGTCTGGGCGGCCCAGACCGGGTCGTGGCGGTCGGGCCCGATCCGGCCGATGAGCAGCTGGGTCTGGACGGAGCCGGGGCGGTCCACGATGACGACGCGGCCGCGGTCGTCGCCGGTGACCGGGGCGTGGACGGACGGCTCGGCGGCCGTCCCGGTCCAGGTGCCGAGGGTGCTCTCCAGCAGCGCCGGCAGGTCCACCCCGGTGAGGTCGCCGACCACCACGACGGTGCCGGTCGCGGGGCGCACGTGGGCGTCGTAGAAGGCCTTGACGGCGGCGCGGTCGATCGACTTGACGGTGTCGGCGGTGCCGGCGCGGGGCCGCGAGAGCCGGTCGGCGGCGTCGAAGAGCTCGGCGTACAGGGCCTTGGCGGCACGCCGGGCGGGGTTGGCCTGCTCGTGGACGATCTCGTCCAGGCGGTTGGCGACCAGCCGCTCGATCTCCGCCTCGGGCAGCGCGGGGGCGCGCAGGGCGTCGGCCAGCAGGGACAGGCCGCGCTGGAGCCGGGAGGCGGGGACCTCCAGCGAGATCCGGATGCACGGGTGGTCGGCGTGCGCGTCCAGGGTGGCGCCGGCGCGCTCCAGCTCGGCGGCGAACTCCTCGGCGCTGAGGCTGTCGGTGCCCTCGCTGAAGGCGCGGGCGAGGATCCCGGCGATGCCGTCGAGGCCCTCGGGCTCGGCCGCGAGCGGGACGTCGAGCAGGACCTCGACGGCGACCAGCTGCTGGCCGGGCCGGTGGCAGTGCAGGACGGTGATGCCGTTGCCGAGGGCGGCCCGCTCGGGGGCGGGGAAGTCCCAGGGGCTGGGCGTGCCCGGCCGGGGCTGCGGGTGGAAGGTCATGGCGGGGACGAAGTCGGTGCTCATACGGCGGCACCCTCCTCTTCGGAAGCGGCGTCGGAGTCGGCGTCGGTCTCGGCGGCGGCGGTCGGCTCGTAGGCGAGGACGGCCCGGTTGTCGGGGTGGAGCCGGGCCTTGGCGACGGCCTGGACCTCTTCGGCGGTGACGTCGAGGACCTTGGGGAGGGCGTCGTTGAGCAGCTTGGGGTCGCCGAACAGGACGGCGTAGCGGCACAGTTCGTCGGCCCGGCCGGCGACGGTGGTGAGCCGGTCGAGCCACTCGCGCTCGATCTGGGCCTGGGCGCGTTCGAGTTCCTCGGCGGTGGGGCCCTCGGCGGCGAAGCGGGCGAGCTCCTCGTCGACGGCGGTGCCGATCCGCTCGACGGTGGCGTCGCCGGAGGTCTTGACGTCGAGCCAGCCGAGGCTGGGGGCGCCGGCCAGCCGCAGCAGGCCGAAGCCGGCGGCGACGGCGGTGCGGTCGCGGCGGACCAGCCGGTTGTAGAGGCGGCTGGACTCGCCGCTGCCGAGGATGGTGAGGGCGAGGTCGGCGGCGTCGGCCTCGCGGGTGCCGTCGTGCGGGAGGCGGTAGGCGGCCATCAGGGCGCGCGAGGGGACGTCCTCGTGGATCTCCTCGCGGATCTCCCGCCCGATGGTCTCGGGGAGTTCGCCCGAACGCGGGGGCTGCTTGCCGTCGTGCGCGGGGATGGAGCCGAAGTACTTCTCGACCCAGGCGACGGTCTGCTCGGGGTCGATGTCGCCGACGATGGACAGGACGGCGTTGTTGGGCGCGTAGTACGTCCGGAAGAACGTGCGGGCGTCCTCCAGGGTGGCCGCGTCGAGGTCGGCCATGGAGCCGATCGGCGTGTGGTGGTACGGGTGGCCGTCCGGGAACGAGAGCGCGGTGAGCTTCTCGAAGGCGGTGCCGTACGGGACGTTGTCGTAGCGCTGGCGGCGCTCGTTCTTGACGACGTCGCGCTGGTTCTCCATGGACGTCTCGTCGAGCGCGGCGAGCAGCGAGCCCATCCGGTCGGCCTCCAGCCAGAGGGCGAGCTCCAGCTGGTGGGCGGGCATGGTCTCGAAGTAGTTGGTGCGCTCGAAGCTGGTGGTGCCGTTGAGCGAGCCGCCGGCGCCCTGGACGAGCTCGAAGTGCCCGTTGTTGGAGACGTTGGCCGAGCCCTGGAACATCAGGTGCTCGAAGAGATGGGCGAGGCCGGTGCGGCCCTTGACCTCGTGGCGGGAGCCCACGTCGTACCAGAGGCAGACGGCGGCGACCGGGGTCAGGTGGTCCTCGGAGAGGACGACGCGCAGGCCGTTGGCCAGGCGGTGCTCGGTGATGGCGATGCCTCGGCTGGAGGCGGGGGCCGGGTTGGCCATGCGCTCGGGTCCTTCCCGTCGTCGATGTCGGGGTTCGTGTGGCGTCCCCCATTGTGGTGCAACGTGCGGGAGCCGTGTTCGTGTCCGCGCGGACGGGGCCGTTCGCCAGGGGCGGAAGAGGGCCGCTGACCGGGAGTGTCGGCGAGAGGGTCCACAATGGGGGCGCCGCGCCCTGTCGGCGGCACCCGGTTGACGGGTCCGGCGGCGGGACGGTGCGGAGACGGCCGACGACCGCCCCCGGGCGTTCGGCGACCGACCGACGACCTACCGAGACACAGCCAGCGACACGTAAGGGAGCCCCGCCGCGATGGCCCGCCGCAGTTCGCAGACCCCGCCGCCCGGAGACTTCGAGGAGCGGATCCTCGACGTCGACGTCGTGGACGAGATGCAGGGCTCCTTCCTGGAGTACGCCTACTCGGTGATCTACTCGCGTGCGCTGCCCGACGCACGGGACGGCCTGAAGCCGGTGCACCGCCGGATCCTGTACCAGGCCAACGAGATGGGCCTGCGCCCCGAGCGCGCGCACGTGAAGTGCGCGCGCGTGGTGGGCGAGGTGATGGGCCGGCTGCACCCGCACGGTGACGCGTCCATCTACGACTCCGTGGTGCGCATGGCGCAGCCGTTCTCGATGCGGCTGCCGCTGATCGACGGCCACGGCAACTTCGGTTCGCTGGGCAACGACGACCCGCCGGCCGCGATGCGCTACACCGAGTCGCGGCTGACGGCCGCCTCGATGGCGATGGTGGAGTCGATCCACGAGGACACCGTCGACTTCGGCCCGAACTACGACGGCAGCGAGCAGGAGCCGCTGGCGCTGCCGGCCGCGTTCCCGAACCTGCTGGTGAACGGCGCGACGGGCATCGCGGTCGGCATGGCGACGAACATGCCGCCGCACAACCTCTCCGAGGTGGTGGCCGCGGCCCGGCACCTGATCAAGCACCCGAACGCCGACCTGGACACGCTGATGCGGTTCGTGCCCGGTCCGGACCTGCCGACGGGCGGGCGGATCGTGGGCCTGTCGGGCATCCGGGACGCGTACGAGTCGGGCCGCGGCACGTTCAAGATCCGGGCGACGACGACGGTGGAGGCGGTGACGGCCCGCCGCAAGGGCATCGTGGTCACCGAGCTGCCGTACAACGTCGGCCCGGAGAAGGTCATCTCGAAGATCAAGGACCTGGTCAACGCGAAGAAGCTCCAGGGCATCGCGGACGTCAAGGACCTGACCGACCGCGAGCACGGGCTGCGGCTGGTCATCGAGGTGAAGAACGGCTTCGTGCCGGAGGCGCTGCTGGAGCAGCTGTACAAGCTGACGCCGATGGAGGAGACCTTCGGCATCAACAACGTGGCGCTGGTCGACGGCCAGCCGCTGACGCTGGGGCTGAAGGAGCTGCTGGAGGTCTACGTCGACCACCGCTTCACCGTGGTGCGCCGGCGCAGCGACTTCCGCCGCCGCAAGCGCGAGGAGCGGCTGCACCTGGTCGAGGGCCTGCTGGTGGCCCTGGTCGACATCGACGAGGTCATCGCGATCATCCGGTCGAGTGACAACGCCCAGCAGGCGAAGGAGCGCCTGATGGAGCGCTTCTCGCTGTCGGAGACGCAGACCGCGTACATCCTGGACACCCCGCTGCGCCGGCTGACCCGCTTCGACCGGGTCGAGCTGGAGCAGGAGAAGGCGAAGCTGACCTCCGAGATCGCGGACCTGACCGAGATCCTGGAGTCGGACACCAAGCTGCGCAGCGTGGTGTCGTCCGAACTGGGCGCGGTGTCGAAGCAGTTCGGCACCGAGCGGCGCACGGTGCTGCTGGAGGCGGGGGCGGTGCCCTCGGCGGCGCTGGCGGTGCCGCTGGAGGTCGCGGACGACCCGTGCCGGGTGCTGCTGTCGTCGACGGGCCTGCTGGCGCGGACGGCGGACGGCGAGCCGTTCGAGGTGTCGGAGAAGCGGGCGAAGCACGATGTGATCGTGTCGGCGGTGCACGCGACGGCACGGGCGGACGTGGGCGTGGTGACGTCCGCGGGCCGGGTGCTGCGGCTGCCGGTGATCGACCTTCCGGCACTGCCGCCGACACCGTCGCCGACGCTGGCGGGCGGGGCCGCGGTGGGCGAGTTCCTGCGGCTGGAGGACGGGGAGCGGGCGCTGGCGCTGACCACCCTCGACGAGTCCTCGCCGGGGCTGGCGCTGGGCACGCTGCAGGGCGTGGTGAAGCGGGTGGTGCCGGAGTGGCCGGCGAACAAGGACGAGTTCGAGGTGATCGCCCTCAAGGAGGGTGACGAGCTGGTGGGCGCGGTCGAACTGCGCACCGGCGAGGAGGACCTGGTCTTCATCGCCTCGGACGCCCAGCTGCTGCGCTACCCGGCGGGCCAGGTGCGTCCGCAGGGCCGCCCGGCGGGCGGCATGGCGGGCATCAAGCTGTCGGACGGCGCGCGGGTGCTGTCCTTCACGGCGGTGGACCCGGCGGCGGACGCGGTGGTGGTCTCGGTGGCCACGGCCACGGGCACGCTCTCCGACGGCGAGCAGACGAGCTGGAAGGTCACCCCGTTCGAGCAGTACCCGCGCAAGGGCCGTGCCACCGGCGGCGTACGCTGCCAGCGATTCCTGCGCGGCGAGGAGGCCCTGACCTTCGCCTGGGCCGGCGCCGCCCCGGCCCGCGCCGCCACCGCCAAGGGCGCCCCGGTCGACCTGCCCGAGCGCGACCCGCGCCGCGACGGCTCCGGCACCCCGGTCACCACCCCGATCGCGGTGGTCGCCGGCCCGGCGTAACGACACCCGTACGAGCGGAGGGGCACCGGAGATCATCCGGTGCCCCTCCGCTTTTTCGTGCCCGTCCGACCGGGAATGCGGAAGGGCGATCTCCAATTCCCGGGCATGGCCCGAACTTTGCCCACCCATGGGTTAGGTTCACCGAACAGGTGCTCCATATCGCACCACATGCATTGGGGGGACGGGGAGTTGGCCGAAGAATTCAAGATCGACATGGGCCGGATGAGAACCGTGTCCAAGCAGCTCGACGAGTGCGGCAACCGCATGGGGGCGGTCGCCAAGAGCCTCGAAAACCTCGGAAAGGGCAAGCAGTTGGGCACCGAGCGGCTCGACTCGGCCTGCAAGGGCTTCGAGGACCACTGGCACGGCGGCATCGGCCGGATGGCCAAGCTCGCCCACGGCCTGCGCGAAGGCCTCGACGCCTCGCTCAAGAACTACGGGGACAACGAGCAGGGCACCGCCAAGGGCCTCGGCGCGACCTGAGCCAACACCCAGGGGACTGACTTCCACCATGAGTGACAAGAACTGGCCGGGCCTCGGCTTCTGCCCGGCCCCGGGGGACCTCCCGGCCATCGCCAAGATGTACGCGGACGTCGACGCCGTCGCCCGCGAACTGGAGGAACTGCGCCACGCGCTCGCCGACCTCGGCTCCGAGGGCAGCGCCTGGCAGGGCGAGGCGGCCCGCAACTTCGCCGGCAAACTGGGCGAACTGCCCAAGTACCTCACCCAGGGCCACGAATCGATGGCCACCTGCTCACGGGCCCTCAAGACCTGGCACACCCAGCTCACCGGACTGCTCTCCACCGGCCGGACCATGGAGGCCCAAGCCGTCGAACTGCGCTCCCGACTGGGCGACATGAACGTCCAGTGCGACACCGCGGGAAAGGCCCTCGACGCCTCCGCGCAGTCCACCGACGCGGCCGCCCGGACGAAGGCCAAGGCCGACTTCGAGGCCAAACTCCAGGCCCAGCAGCAGCTCGTGCACCAGCTCGACGAGGTGATCGCCAACGGCCGCAAGCAGCTCGCGGACCACAAGAACAAGGCCGAGGTGGCCGCCAAGGCCATCATGGAGGCGTCCCGGCACCACCCGCCGGACCCGAACTTCCTCAAGAAGATGCTGGACAAGGTGGAGCATGCCTGGCAGAAGTCGCTGGACTTCCTGGCCGAGCACGCGGACCTCCTGTCCCAGATCTCCGCCGGGCTGGCGATCGCGGCGCTGGCGATCCCCGTCGCGGGCCCGGTGCTGGGCGCTGCGGCCATGCTGACCAGCGCGGCCGCGATGGCCGGTCACGGCATCGCCAAGTCCCGTGGACAGGACGTCTCCTGGTTGAAGATCGGGCTGGACGGGCTCGGGGTGATCCCCGGTGTCGGCGCCATCAAGGGCTTCGCCACCGCTGGGAAGGCAGCCAAGGCGGCCAAGGTCCCGGGCGTCGTCAACAAGGTCAAGGCCCACGTCGGCAACCTCAGGGAGTCGATGCAGCTCGCGAAGGGATCCGGTGTCGCCGCGCGGACCCGTGGTGCCGGCACGTCCCTGTACGAGATGACCCGCAACCCCCTGTCGACCAGGGCCATCGTCGGCGGGCTCAAGAAAACCGGCGTCGAGGTGGACCCCGGCATGATCACGATCTCGAACAAGGCGGGCGGGCTCTCCCACAGCCTCTACCGGAACTACGAGAAGGACCAAGAGGAGAAGGAGAGGGAGTCCCACATCGTCGCCCCCGGAGTGCCCAAGCCCGCCTACCGTCTGCCGTCCACACCGTTCCTGAACGCCGTCGGCTGAGAGGAGAGACCCATGGCCAACGATTTCCATGCGACGCTCCCCGTCGAAGGCGGGAGGATCGCCGCGGTGCCCGAGGTGGCCGAGGCCGCGCGGCGGGCCGAAACCCTCTATGGGATCAACCTGTTGCACGACCACGTGGCACGCGAGGTGGTGACCAGACATCTGAGGCTACGGAACCGAGTGGGTTCCTACTCCGAGCTGGCGTGGCTGCTCATCATCATGGCGATCGCGGCCACCTCGATCACTGGCAACTGGGCAGCAGTGATCCTGGGGATTCCGGCCGGCATCGCACTCTGGGCATGGGGTGCGCACCGCGCTTCGGAGAAGGACGCCGCCTCAGTGCACTTCACCACGTACATCGGTCTGCTGAACCACGCCAGGCGCGCGGGACTGACGGTCCGGATTCCCGCCGAGTGGGGAGTCGATGCCGATCGGGCCTCCTGGGAAGAGAGCGCCGCAACCGCTCCACAGCCGCCTGCCGCCCCGGCGCCGTACCCCGCCGCTCCGACCGCGCACCCCTCCGCCGCTCCCCCGTCCTCCGCCCCCGCGCTGCACGGCTCATGGTGGCCGACCGACGCCGTAATCGACCCGAAGTTCCCGGTGCTGCCGGTCGGCGCGCTCACCCTCCATCCGGCGCTGGCCGCCCGGGCCCGTGAGATCGGTGCTCCGCACGGCCTCGACTTCCTGGACGAGCAGGCCGCCAGGGGGCTGCTCACCGCCGTGAAGCGCTCCCGCCAGCAGATCAGCACGTGGGGCAGGATCTTCATCCTCACCGTGGTCGTCGGCATGATCGTCGCCCCCCTGGGCATGGACCCCGCCGGTGCCGAGCACCGTCGGCAGCTCACCTCCCTCGGCATGGGGCTGATCGGCATCGGCGTGCTCGCCGCCTTCCCCGCGCTGAAGGAACTCTGGACCTGGCACCGCTCCGGCCTGCGCGACCGGGCCGCCGCCTACCTCGACCTGCTGATCGAGGCCCGCGCGTACGGCGTCCCGGTCCCCGTCCCGCCGTCCTGGCTGGACGTCCGCAACCGGATCCGCAAGCCCTCATGACCTCCGTGGAAGGCCCGATGTCCGACATTCCGACAGCCACCGAGGACACCCGGCTCCAGATCCGCTTCGTCGTCCCGCCCGCCTTCCACGAGGTCCCGGTGCTGGGCACCGACGACGAGGTGGCCGAGGAGCTCTGGGAGCTGGTCTGCGAGGTGCTGGCCTCCCATCCCGAGGAGATGCGGGTGCGCTGGGCCGTGGCGCTGGCCGAGCTGATCCCGCCGATGGCCGAGGCCGGGGTGATCCACGCCGGGATGTGCCTGGTGGACGTGGACGGCCGCCCCAGCACGGCGTCGATCGTGGCCTCGGTGTGCCCCCTGGTCGGGACCGACTACCCGGGCGCGGTGGACTTCCTGCTCACCCGTCTGGCCCTGTCCCGTCCGGAGGCGGAGGTGACGGCGGTCGAGCTGCCGGCCGGGCGGGCGGTGGCGGTGATCGACGCCGTGGCGACCCCGGTCGACGACGGGTCGACCCCGCTGGACGGCCTGGCGGTCCCGCTCGTCGACGGGGTGCTGACCACCTCGGTGATCCAGGTGCACCTGCCGCTGCCGAACGAGTCCCAGCTGCTCTCGCTGGAGTTGAGCACCCCGTGCCCCGAGGACTGGGTGCTCTACTCGGAGCTGTTCGCCGATGTCGTCCGCAGCATCCACCTGGAGTTCGCCGACCTCCCGACCGTCTCCGAGCCGATGTACGACGCGGTGGACGAGGAGGTGGCACAGCGGGTGAGGGCCGCGTTCGGGTGAGCCGGTGAGGGTGATCAGGTGAGGGTAGCCTTGCCGGGGTGAGCACCTGTGCGACCGTGTCGCGTGAACTTTCGGAGCCGCTGGCAGCGACGGCGGCGGTGGCGACCACCTGGCTGCTGGTGGAGCAGAACGGACCGTGGGGCGCGAAGGCGCTGGGTGAGAGCCACCTGGACGCGGCGGTCGGGCGGGCGCTGGAGGCGGCCGCGGCGGGGACGGGCGTGCGGGTGGCCCTGATCCGGCGGCCCGGGCGGCACGCCGACTGCCTGCCGACCGCACGCCACGAGGTGCTCGTGGCGCACACGGTGCCCGGCCGCGGCTGGGTGCGCCGGGCGGGGGTGGCGGATCCGGCGGAGCTGCTGGAGCTGGACTTCGCGGCGCTGGGCGCCGGTGACCACACCGGCTTCGGAACGGAGCACGTCGGCGGGCCGGTGGCCCTGGTGTGCACCAACGGGCGGCGGGACCGCTGCTGCGCGCTGCTGGGCCGTCCGCTCGCGGCGGAGCTGGCGGCGGCCGGGCACAGCGAGGTGTGGGAGGTGACCCACCTGGGCGGGCACCGCTTCTCCCCCACGATGCTGGTGCTGCCGTACGGCTACGCGTACGGGCGGCTGACGCCGGAGACGGCCAAGGAGGTGCTGGCGGCGACGGCGGCCGGGCACGTGGTGCCGGAGTGGTCGCGGGGCTGCTCGGGTTGGGAGCGTCCGGGCCAGGCGGCCGAGCACGCCGTGCGGCTGGCCACCGGCGAGACCGGGGTGGACGTGCTGACGCTCACCCAGCGGCCGGACGGCGGGGGCCGCTGGCTGGTGACGGTGCTGCACCGGGACGGGCGGTCCTGGGAGGTGGACGTGATCGAGGCGGCCAGCGAGCCGGCCCGCCCGGAGAGCTGCGGCAAGGCGGCGGGGAGGCCCTCGCGGATGGACGTGCTGTCCGTACGGGGGGTCTGAAACGCGGCGGCCCCGCGCCCGTGGGGGTGAGCGCGGGACCGCCGGGGCGGAGCGTCAGCCGGCCGCCTTGGCGACGAACTCCGTGGTGTACGTCTTCGCCAGGTCGATCGTCCCCTCCTTGCCCTTGACGTCCGGGTGGAAGGCGGCGAGCACCGAGAGCACCGTCTTCGGCCCGTCGGCCGGCATCACGCCGTCCGTGGTGAACATCGGCAGCGTCGCCTTGATCGCCGCCGCGTACTGCTCGGCGCCGCCCTGCGCGTAGTCGGCGGGCATCTTCGCGGCGATCTCCTCGGGGGTGTGGCCGGACATCCACTTGAGGGTCTTCACGAAGGCGTTGGCGAGCTTCTGGGTGGTGTCCTTGTTCTTCTCCACCCAGTCGGTGTTCATGTACAGCGACGAGGACGGGTACAGCCCGCCGAGGGCCTCGCGCGAGCCCTCGGGGGTGCGCATGTCGTACAGGACCTTGCCGAGGCCCTTGTCCAGGATGTTCGCGACGGTCGGGTCGGTGGTCATCCCGGCGTCGATGCTGCCCTGCTGGAGCGCGGCGATGAAGGTCTGGCCGGCGCCGACCGCGATCGGGCTGAACTCGCTGACGGCGGTGCCGTTCTTGACCGCGAGGTACTTGGTGAGGAAGTCGGTCGAGGAGCCGATGCTGGTGACGCCGAGCTTCTTCCCCTTGAAGTCGGCGCCGGACCTGATGGCGTCGGCCTGCTTGGTGGAGACCACCTCGACCTCGCCGGGCGCCTGGGCGAACTGCACGACGGACTCGACCTTCTTGCCCTTGGCCTGGAGGTCGATGGTGTGGTCGTAGAAGCCGACGGCGCCCTGGACGTCCCCGGCGAGCAGCGCGGTGGTGGCGTTGACGCCGGCCGGCTCGGTCATCAGCTCGACGTTGACGCCGGCGTCGGCGAAGTAGCCGAGCCGCTGGGTGAGCATCGCGGGCAGGTAGATGACCTTGTCCAGGCCACCGACCATGATCTTGACCTTGGGTCCGTCGACCTGCTGCCCGGCGGGGGCGGCGACCGCGCCGTGGCCGGCGGTGGCGGCGTCGTTGGCACAAGCGGAGAGCGGGAGGAGCAGGGCGGCGGCGAGGGCGGCGGCGACTGGTCTGCGCATGGGTGGGGGTGCCTCTCTCTTCTGACGACGGGGGGAGTTCAGCGGCCGTCGCCCGCGTCGGCGGGCTTCCAGCGGAACAGCTTCTTCTCGGCGAAGGTCAGCAGTCCCTCGGTGAGCAGCGCGACGACGGCGAGGATGGTCATGGCCGCGTAGACGCCGGCCGCGTTGAAGGTGCCCTGGGCGGCCGCGACGAGCAGGCCGAGGCCCTTGGTGGCGCCGATGTACTCGCCGACGATGGCGCCGATCAGCGCGAAGCCGAAGCTGACGTGCAGGCTGGTGAAGATCCAGGTGGTGGCGGCGGGGATGACCACCTGGAGGGTGACCCTGCGGTTGTCGGCGCCCAGGATGCGGGCGTTGGCGACGAGGTTGCGGTCCACCTCGCGGGCGCCCTGGAAGGCGTTGAAGAACACCGGGAAGAACACCAGCACCACCGCGGAGGCGACCTTGGAGGCCGGGCCCAGGCCGAACCAGATCAGGAAGATCGGCGCGAGCACGATCCGCGGGATGGCGTTGAGCACCTTGATGTACGGCCCGAGGACGTCGGCCAGGAAGCGGACCCGGCCGAGCGCGATGCCCAGCAGCACACCGCCGATGACGCCGATCACCCAGCCGGTGAGGGCCTCGTAGAGGGTGTAGCCGATCTGCTCGCCGAGCGAGCCCTGCGCGGTGCCGTGGGTGGTCCACTGCCAGATCTGGTCCCAGATCCTCGACGGCTGGGAGAAGTTGAACGGGTCGATGACGTCCGTCCGGGCGCAGACCTCCCACAGTCCGAGGAAGGCGACCAGCACCGCGACCCGGGCGCCGAAGACACCCAGCCTCCGGTTGCGGGCGGCCCGTTCACGGGCCTCGGTCCTCGTCGTGACGGCCGGGGGCTTCCCGGCGGCGGCCGGCGCGGACGCCGGCGCCGCCCCGGACCCGGACACGGACTCCGCCCCGGGCTCGGACGCGGACTCGGATGCGGTCTCAAGCGGCACGACCCGCTCCTCTCTCCCGGGTGATGCGCACCTCTTCGCCGAGCGAGGCCCAGATCTCGCGGTACAGCTCGACGAACCTCGGTTCCAGCCGGACGGCCTCCACGCTGCGCGGGCGCGGCAGGTCGACGGTGAAGATCTCCTTGACGGTGGCCGGTCCGGCCGTCATGACGACGACCCGGTCGGCGAGCGCGATGGCCTCGTCCAGGTCGTGGGTGACGAAGACGACCGACGCCGCGTCCCTGGAGGAACCGGTCCCCGCCCACAGCTCCAGCAGCTGGTCCGACATCAGCGCCCGGGTCTGCACGTCCAGTGCCGAGAACGGCTCGTCCATCAGCAGGATCGCCGGGTCGTTGACGAAGGTCTGGGCGAGCGCGACGCGTTTGCGCATGCCGCCGGACAGCTGGTGCGGGTAGCGGTCCTCGAAGGCGGCCAGGCCGACCCGGCCGAGCCAGTCCCGGGCCCGCTCCCGGGCCTCGGCGGCGGGCACGCCGCGGAAGCGCGGGCCGGCCATCACGTTGGACAGGACGGTGCGCCAGGGGAAGACGGCGTCCTGCTGGAAGACGAACCCGACCTTGGGGTCGATCCCGCGCACGGGCTCGCCGTACACCCGGACCTCGCCCTCGGTGGGCTCCTCCAAGCCGCTGACCAGCGTCAGCGTGGTGGACTTGCCGCAGCCGGTGGGGCCGACGACGGCGACGAACTCGCCTTGGGCGACGGTCAGATCGAGATCGCGGACGGCGGTGTGCAGCGCCCCGGAGGGGGTGCGGAACCGTTTGGTCGCGCCGGTCAGCTCGATCGCCGGGGTCTTGCTCATGTCGATCCTCCCGGGTCTGTTGCCTGCCCCGGAAAGGTAGGAGCGGGCCCGGCCCCGGCGGGAGCCTTCTTCGCGTAGTGCGACTTCTCCGCATAGAGGGGTGTTCTGCTCGTTTTGCTTCCGCTACAACTGCGGGGACGCGGCTGACAGAAACACCCCGGAAACATAGGGTGTCCCGACCCCACCCATCGGCGCCCCGACCGCCCCCCGAGGACGCCCGATCCCCCGCAGCCGCCGAGAGGAGGTCCGGATGAAGCTCCCCCGCGGACCCCGCCGGGTCTTCGCCCAGCTGCTGCTGAGCCAGACCGTCGTCACCGTCGGTGTCACCGCCGTGACCGCCGGGCTGTTCCTCGCCCCGGTCAGCAGCGAGCTGGACCACGACGCGATGCAGCGGGCGCTGTCGATCGCCCAGGCCACCGCCACCGACGAGAACATCGCCCGGGCCGCCGCCGGCCGCGACGTGGTGGCCGCCCAGCGCAACGCCGAGCAGATCCGGCTGGCCACCGGCGCCAGTTTCGTGGTGGTCACCGACCTGGACGGCATCCGGCTCTCGCACACCGACCCGGGCCGGATCGGCCAGCGGGTCAGCACCGATCCGGAGCCGGCCCTCAGCGGCCGCAGCGTCACCGCCATCCAGCAGGGCACCCTGGGCCGCACCGCCCGCGGCAAGGTGCCGCTGCGGATGGCGGACGGCCGGATCGTCGGCGAGGTCTCGGTCGGCATCAGCGACGACTCGATCCGCCGCCGGCTGCTGACGATGCTCACCGGCATCCTGCTGTGCGCGGGCGCCGGCCTGGCCGCCGGCACGCTCGCCACCCTCCTCCTGGCCCGCCGGCTCAAGCGCCGCACCCACAACATCGCGCTGGCCGACATCTCGGCGCTGCTGGTCGAGCGGGAGGCGATGCTGCACGGAATCCGCGAGGGCCTGGTGGCGCTGGACGAACGCGGCCGGATCCGGCTGGCCAACGACGAGGCCCTGCGGCTGCTCGGCCTGCCCGAGGACTGCACCGGCCGGCCGATCGGCGCGGTGCTGCCACCGGGCCGGCTGGCGGACGTGCTCTCCGGGCGGATCGCCGGCGCCGACCTGCCGGCCGTCCGGGACGACCGGGTGCTCGTGGTGAACCGCACGACCACGCCCGAGGGCGGCGCGGTGGTCACCCTGCGGGACCGCACCGAGCTGGAGTCGCTGGTCCGCGAGCTGGACACCACCCGCAGCCTGACCGAGGCGCTGCGGGCCCAGGACCACGAGCACGCCAACCGGATGCACACCCTGCTGGGCCTGCTGGAACTGGGCCGCCACGAGCAGGCGGTGGCGTTCATCTCGGAGCAGTCCGGCTCGCACGCCGTGGTCGCCGCACGGATCGCCGAGCAGGTGCAGGACCCGCACGTGGCGGCACTGCTGGCGGGCAAGACCTCGGTGGCGGGCGAGCGCGGGGTGCTGCTGGCGCTGGCCGCGGCGGCGCACCTGCCGGACGCGGTGGTGGACGCCCGGGCACTGGTGACGGTGCTCGGCAACCTGATCGACAACGCGGTGGACGCCCTGGCCGCGGGCGGCGGGGGCCGGGTGGAGGTCAGCCTGGCGGCGGCCGGAGCGACCCTGCTGCTGCAGGTCGCGGACAGCGGCCCGGGCGTGCCGGAGGAGCTGCGCGAGCAGGTCTTCGAAGAGGGGTGGACCAGCAAGGACGCGCCCGCGCACCGTCCGCGCGGGCTGGGGCTGGCGATGGTGCGGCGGCTGGTCGAGCGGACCGGCGGCCGGATCGTGCTCGACACCGGGCCGCTCGGCGGCGCCCGGTTCACCGTCGAGCTGCCCGAGGCCCTGCTCACCAGTCGGCTCGTGGAGGCGTGATGATCGACGTACTCGTGGTGGACGACGACTTCCGGGTCGCGGACGTGCACGCCGCCTACGTGGCCAAGGTCCCGGGCTTCCGGGTGACCGGCACCGCGCACTCGGCCGGGGAGGCGCTGGCCGCCCTGGAGCGCCGCCCGGTGGACCTGCTGCTGCTCGACCACCACCTGCCCGACGAGACCGGCCTGGCCCTGGTGCGCCGGCTGCGGGAACGCCAGGTCGCCTGCGACGTGATGATGGTGACGGCCGCCCGGGACGTGTCGACGGTGCACGCCGCGATGCAGCACGGCGCACTCCAGTACCTGGTCAAGCCGTTCACCTTCGCCGGGCTGCGGGAGAAGCTGGTGGCGTACGCGCAGCTGCGCCACGCGCTCGCCGCGCCGGCCCGGGAGGCCGGCCAGGACGAGGTGGACCGGCTGTTCGCGACCCTGCGCAGCGCCGCCGCCCCGGCCGGAACGCTCCCCAAGGGCCACTCGGCGCCCACCACGGACCTGGTGATGGGGGTGCTGCGCCGGGCCGGCCGGCCGCTGTCCGCCCAGGAGGTCGCCGACGCCACCGGGCTGAGCCGCTCCACCGCGCAGCGCTACCTCAAGCAGTTGGAGCGGGACAGCCGGCTGCGGCTGACCCTGCGGTACGGCGACACCGGCCGGCCGGAGCACCGCTACGGGCTGGCGGCCCGCGCCTAGGGCACGGTCTCCGGACAGGGGCCGGACAGGGGCCGGGCCTGGTCTCGGACCTGGGGCCGGACAGGGGGGAACCCCGGCGGCCCCAGGCCCGCCGGGGTTCCCCGGGCGCGACGGCTCAGGCCGCGCCCGCACCGGTGAGGGCACGTACCTCCAGCTCGGCGAACCGGTCCGGATCGGCGGGCTCGGACGAGGTGACCGTCCCGACCCAGCCGGCCAGGAAACCCAGCGGGATGGAGACGATGCCCGGGTTCTCCAGCGGGAACCAGTGGAAGTCGAGGCCCGGGAAGAGCGCCTCGGGGGAGCCGGACACCACCGGCGAGAAGAACACCAGCACGATCGCCGGGACCAGCCCGCCGTACACCGCCCAGACCGCGCCGCGAGCGGTGAACCGCGACCAGAACAGGCTGTACAGCAGCACCGGCAGGTTGGAGGACGCGGCGACGGCGAAGGCCAGGCCCACCAGGAAGGCGACGTTCAGCTGCTGGGCGAAGAGGCTGATCACGATCGCCGTCGCACCGATCCCGGCGGCGGCGAACCGGGCGACCACCACCTCCTGCTGCTCACTGAGCTCGGAGACCGGTTCCTCCGCCGCCCGGGAGGCCGGGACGGTCTCGCCCCGGCGGCGCCGCCCGCGGCCGTTCTTCGACTGCTCACGGCTCTTCAGCTGTTCGCGGCTCTTCACCTGTTCGCGGCTCGGCCGGGCGCGCCAGGCGCCGGCCCAGATGTCGTGGGCGAAGGCCGCCGAGGAGGCCAGGGTCAGCCCGGCGACCACCGCGAGGATGGTGGCGAAGGCGATCGCCGAGATCAGGGCGAACAGCACCACCCCGCCGGTACTGCCGTTGCCGCCGCCGAGCACCAGGGCGAGCAGCGGAACGGCGGTGTTCCCGGCCGAGTTGGCGTGCCGCACCTCGGCCGAGCCGATCAGCGCGGTGGCGCCGAGGCCGAGCACGATGGCCATCAGGTAGAAGCTGCCGACCAGGCCGATCGCCCACATCGTGGAGCGGCGGGCGGCCCGCGCGGTGGGCACGGTGTAGAAGCGGGACAGGATGTGCGGCAGGCCCGCGGTGCCGAGCACCAGGCCGAGGCCGAGGCTGACGAAGTCCAGCCGGCTGGTGATGCTGCCGCCGTACTTGAGCCCGGGCTCCAGGTAGCGCTGCCCGGCGCCGCTGTGCTGGGCGGCCTCGCGCATCAGCTCGCCGAGGTCCCCGTGGAAGCGGACCACCAGCAGCACCGTGAGCAGCACCGAACCGCCGGTCAGCAGGAAGGCCTTGATGATCTGGATCCAGGTGGTGGCCCGCATCCCGCCGATGGTGACGTAGACGATCATCAGGGCGCCGACCGCGATGATGGTCCAGGTGCGGGCGTGCGGGCTGCCGGTGCCGAGCAGGAGGGCGACCAGCGAACCGGCGCCGACCATCTGGGCCACCAGGTAGAGCAGGGTGACCACGACGCTGGCGCCACCGGCCGCGGCGCGCACCTTGCGACGGCGCAGCCGCAGCGCGAGGACGTCGGCGAGGGTGTACCGGCCCGCGTTGCGGACGAGTTCGGCGACCAGCATCAGCACGACCAGCCAGGCGACCAGGAAGCCGATGCTGTAGAGCACGCCGTCGTAGCCGTACAGCGCGATCAGCCCGGCGACGCCCAGGAAGGACGCGGCGGAGAGGTAGTCCCCGGAGAGCGCGAAGCCGTTCTGCAGCGGGGTGAAGTCGCGGCCGCCGGCGAAGAAGTCCTCGGCGGCGTTGCCCTGGCGGCCGACCCAGAGGGTGACCCCCAGGGTGACCAGGACGACGACGGCGAACAGCGCGATGGCGAGCGAGTGGTGGTCGCCGGTGGGGGCGACCGGCGGCGGGGTGGCGGTCGACACCACGGTCCGGACGGCGGTCTGCACCGCGGCCTTGGCCGCATCGGTGGGCACGGTGGCCAGCAGGGGCGTCATCGCAGCTGGTCCTGGGTGTCCCAGCGCAGGCCCAGGGCGGCGCGGTCGCGCTTGGTCCGGGAGTTGCGGGCGTAGAGCCAGGTGAGCAGGAAGGTCGAGGCGAACTGCAGCAGCCCCAGCAGCCAGGCCACGTTGAGCGGGCCGGCCACCGTCCTGCGCATCAGGTCCGGGGCACCCGCCTGGGCGGCGACGTACAGCAGGTACCAGGCGAGGAAGGCACCGGTGATCGGGAAGACGAAGGTCCGGTAGCTGCGGCGGATCTGCAGGAACGTCTCGCTGGCCTGAACCGTCCGGTAGACCTCGGTGCGGTCGGCGACCGGTTCCTCGTCGAGTGGTGCGTGCGGTGCGGCCGGGGCCGCCGGATCGGCTGGGATGCTCTGGGCGAACGGCTCGACGGCGGCCCCGTGGACCGGTGCGCCGACGGCCACTGACCCGACGGCGGCCTCTGCCGACCGGGCCGTAGGAACGTGGTCCGTGGGGGCGGGGCCCGACTGCGCCGGTACCGCCGTCCGGCGGTGCGCAGCCGATGGCTCGGCGGACTCAACGGGGGTACCGGCGGCCGCAGCGGCCCACCAGTCGAATTGCTGTCCCGGGCCGGGACTGCTCGTCTGCTGCTGTGGCACTGCTGCTCCTGGACGGCCGGATGTTCTGACCCGAACCATGATGGCGGCCCTAGGAGAGCGCCCCTGACCATCGCAGATACGTTCACTCGATGAGGTGATCGATCATCCGACAGACACTCATCGGACTACTGCTGCGTCCCAGTGATTCCGTGTCGGAACGCGTACGCGACCGCCTGAGCCCGGTCCCGCACCGCGGTCTTGGCGAACAGATTGTTGATGTGGGTCTTCACGGTCGCCTGGCTGACGAACAGCCGCTGGGCGATCTCGGCGTTGGACAGCCCCTCGGCGATCAGCGCCAGCACCTCGGCCTCCCGGACGGTCAGCCCGTCGGGCAGCTCCCCCGACCGGGTTCCGGGCCTCCCGGCGGCCGGCCCGGAGTCGTCGCGCTGCTCCGAAAGCCTTTCCAGCAGCCGGAGTTGGACCTGCGGGGAGAGCCCGGCGGCACCCGAGCGGACGTCCGCGACGGCCCGGGCGATCTCCTCGGCGCCGGCGTCCTTGGTGAGGTAGCCGCGCGCCCCGGCCCGGAGCGCGGGGAACAGCGAGTCGTCGTCGGCGTAGGTGGTGAGCACCACGACCTCGGTCTCCGGGTGCGCCGAGCGGATCCGCCTCGTCGCCTCGACCCCGTCGCAGCGCGGCATCCGCAGATCCATCAGCACCACGTCCGGGTGATGACGCTCCACCAGGGCGACGGCCTCCTCCCCGTCCCCGGCCGCACCGACCACCTCGATGCCGGGCAACAGCCCCAGCAGCATCACGATGCCCTCGCGCACCACGGTCTGGTCGTCCGCGACCACCACCCTGATCGCCCCCGCACCACCCATGTGCTCACTCATGCCGGCACCCGCAGCAGCACGCGCCACCCTCCGTCCTGCGGGCCCGCCAGCAGCGTGCCCCCGAGCAGTTCCGCGCGTTCGCGCATTCCCAGCAGACCGTACCCGCTGCCGCTGGCGGCCAGCTCCTCCGACGGGGGCCCACCCGCGGATCGGCCGCGCGGCGGCCGGGTGTTGCACACCTCCAGCTCCACCGCGCCGTCCAGGTAGCGCAGTTCGACGGAGCCGCGGGCCCCGGACGCGTGCTTGCGGACGTTGGTCATCGCCTCCTGCGCGGTGCGCCGCACCGCGAGGGCGACCTCGGCGGCGAGCGGGCGGGGCGTGCCGGTGACGGTGAGGGCGGCCCGCTCCCGACCGGTCAGCTCGACCAGGAACTCCCCGACCGGGGTGAGCTCCCCGCGCAGCGCGGACAGTGCCTGGCGGGTCTCGGCCAGTCCGTCCTGCGCCATCCGCCGGGCGGCGACGACCCGTTCGCGGATCTGCTCGCGGTCCGTCCCGGCGTCCAGCATCAGCCGGGCCGCCTCCAGGTGGACGAGCTGCGCGGAGAGGCTGTGGGCGAGCACGTCGTGGATCTCCCGCGCGATCCTGGCCCGTTCGGCGAGCGCCGCGCTCTCCGCCTGGGCGGCCTGGGCGGCCCGCTCCTGGGCGAGCAGCCGGCGGGCGGTGCCGCGCGCCTCGATGTCCAGCCGCAGCAGGCAGCCGACCAGGACGGAGCCCCCGACGGTGGCGGCGTTGCCGAGCCAGCCCGCCGGGGAGGCCGCCGTGTACGAACCCAGCGCGGCCGCCGCGACGACCAGCGCGGGCGCGGGCGGCAGCCGGATCAGAGCCGTCACGGCCAACCCGATCCACAGGAAGTCGGCCAGCGTGTGGGCCAGCCACAGGTCGGCGAGCCAGCCGCCGCCGACCAGGCCGGCGGCCAGCAGGTACGAGAGCGCCGGGCGCTGCTCCCGGGTGACCCGCAGGTACGCCGTGCAGAGGGCGACGGCCGCGGCCAGCCCGGCCGCCGCGGCCGCCACCGTCCAGCCGGTGTACCTGCCGCCGGAGAAGGTCCCCCAGCCGACGGCGACCAGCAGGACGCTCCGGCCGAACACGGACAGGACCCGCCGAGGCCGGCTCTCGTCCTCGTGGCCGATCCCCTCCCGGGACGGCCAGCGGGTCCAGTACCACCCGGCCACGGGGCCTCCTCGATGCTCACGGCGGCGGGTCAGTGCAGTGCGGCGGCGGGCCGCGAGGGCTCCAGCGACCGGGCCCTCCAGTTCACCACGAAGGAGCGGACCAGCAGCAGGACCGCCATGCCCAGCATCAGCGAACTGCCCGCCTGGTGGACGTGCAGGGCCGCACCGACCGCGTACAGGCCGATCCGGACGGCGATCATCCCGCACCAGGCGGCCACGGTGGCCCTGGTGCCCTTGACCAGGACGCTGCCGTCGGAGGCCCGCCAGATCCGGACGGTCCAGCCCCAGGCCGTGCCCATCGCGAGCACGGCGACCAGTCCGGCGGCCAGCAGCCCGGCGGAGAGCGCGGTGTGCTGGTGGTCGAGGAGCTGCGGGTCGCGCAGCGCGAGCGCGCCCAGGATCAGCGGCAGCAGCCAGAAACGGCGCTCGGTGTCCAGGCGCTGGACGCGCATCTGGCGCTGGACCACCAGGACCACCACCGCGAGGGCCACGAGGATGTCGGCGATGGAACCCATCGAATTCTCCGTCCCGGGAAAGGCTTGTTGCTGACCTCTCCGACGCTACGGATCCGGCGCTTCCCGCTGATCGGAGCCGGGGTGGAGCACGGGTGGAACCGGCAGCGGGGGGGGGGGGGCCCCCCCCCCGGGGGGGGGGGCGCCGCCCCC